>JABWCD010000014.1 GCA_013359265.1 Candidatus Hydrogenedentota bacterium | reverse complement strand
CCTCTTCCTTGGGCGTTGCGACAAGGTGAATGTGGTTGGTCATGAGGCAGTAGCCGTGAACGACGAGGCCGTGCGCGGCCGCGGCGCGCTTGAGCAAACTCAGGTAGACGCGCTGGTCGTCGTCGACAAAGAAGACGTCCTGCTTGTTGTTGCCGCGCTGGGTGATATGGTGCGCGCAGCCGGGGATGACGATTCGGGCGATGCGTGGCATGGGTGCATGGTACACCATCCGCGGCCACAATGCAAATAACAGGTGGCTGTCCCTATTTAAAATTGTTCTCGCGGGAGATGCCGTAGGTTTTCATGCGCTGGTAGAGGGTGTTGCGCGCGATGCCGAGGATACGGGCGGATTTGGCCATGTTCCAGTCGGTGCGGCGGAGGACTTCGACGATGCGTTCTTTTGGGTCGGCGCCGGAGGGGCCGTCGCCGCCGTCTACGTGTCCTTCGGCCAATGCGCCCGCGAATGTGCCCTGGATTTCGGGCGGGAGATGTTTTGGGAAGATTACGGAGTCGTGGCACACGATGAAGGCGCGCTCGAGACAATTTTCGAGTTCGCGGACGTTTCCCGGCCAGCGGTAGTTCATGACGATATCCATGGTCTCGGGCGCGAGGCCGAGGTTGTTTTTTTTGAGTTCGGCGTTGTACCGCCGGCAGAAATGGTCGACGAGCAGTGGAATATCTTCCTTGTGTTCGCGGAGGGGCGGCAGTTCGATGCGAATGACGTTGAGCCGGTAGTACAAGTCTTCGCGGAACTCGCCGGCGCGCATTTTGGCGGCGAGATCGCGGTTGGTCGCGGCGATGATGCGCACGTCGACCTTGATGGGGCGGGTGTCGCCGACGCGCTCGAATTCGCGTTCCTGTAGTACGCGCAGTAACCGTTGCTGCAGGCGAAACGAGATGTCGCCGATTTCGTCGAGCAGAATGGTGCCGCCGTCGGCCGCCTCGAAGCGGCCGACGCGGTCGCGCACGGCGCCGGTAAACGCGCCCTTCACGTGGCCGAAGAGTTCGCTTTCGAGGATGTCGTCGGAGAGCGCGGCGCAATTCACTTTGATAAAGGGCCCTTTCGCGCGGGGATTGCCGTAATGGAGCGCGGCGGCGACGAGTTCCTTTCCCGTCCCGCTTTCGCCGTAGATGAGCACGGTCGAGTCCGTCGCGGCGACGTTTTCGACGAGTTGGAACACCTCGCGCATGCGCTGGCTCTTGCCCACGATATTGCGGTATTGCTGGCGGTCTTCGAGTTCCTTTTCGAGGCGCGACACGCGCGTGACGTCGCGCGCGACGAGAACCGCGCCCGCGTGCGTGTTGCCGGGATCGAGCAACGGCACCGCGCTGACGAGGAGCACTTTGGTCCCTGCGTGCGGCAGGTTCGCCTCGACGTTGAATTCGATGACCGGCTGCTGTGTGAGCAGCGTCTTCCGCAATGCGTCGAGCGCCGGCGCCAGGTCCGCAACGAGCACGTGGTCCGCGGGTTTCCCGGCGAGTTCGCCGGTATTCGCGCCCAGCAACGCGTCGGCGGCGGCGTTCGATTGGCGAATGTTCAGCGTTCCATCCACGGTGACAATCGCTTCGTTCACGCTGTTGAAGATTGCCTCGAGTTCGCGGCGGTACACGTCCAACTGCGCGGCATACTCGTCGCGCTCGTCCGTCACGCGCTTGCGGTCCAACGCGAGCCGGACGACGCGTTTGAGTTCGCGTCCCGTGACGGGCTTCGCGAGATAGTCGAACGCGCCCAATCGAACGGACTTTGCGGCGGTTTCGACGTTTGGCTCGCCGGTGATCACGATCACGGCGGTGCCGGGGAATCGCTCGTGTGTCAGGCGAAGCACGTCGATCCCCGTTTTGCCTTCCAGAATGATGTCGGTCACGACGACGTCGAACTGCGGGCCGTCGAGCGCACGGGAGGCCTCTTCGTAGTTGCCCGCGGTCGTGACGTCAAAATTCTCGTCCTTGAGGAATTCGGCGAACGTCAATCGCAGGACGGCCTCATCTTCGACTATCAATACGCGCGGTTGCGCGCTATCGTCCGAACTCATCGCTATGTCTCCGTCATGGATCACTTATTCTCCTTGCGATCGCCGCCGTTGGGCGCGGTATCCAGCGGCAGGTCCACGTGAAAGCGGGTGAAATTTCCGAATTCGCTTTCGACACTCAGCGTGCCGCCGTGCTCTTTCACGATACCGTCGGAAACGGACAACCCGAGGCCGGTGCCTTTGTCGCGCCCCTTGGTTGTAAAGAACGGGTCGAACAACCGGTCTATATGGGTCGGATCGATACCGGTGCCGTAATCTTCAACGGTGAGCCGCATGTGCCGCCTGCCGAACAGACTGACCACCGCGCCGCGAATGAACAATTTCTTGTTCGGGTCCGCGCCGGGGTATCGCTCTTCGAGCGCGTGCAATGCGTTGATGATGAGGTTCATCAGGACCTGCTGGATGCGTTCGCTGCGGCAGCGCACCTTGGGCAGGTCCTCCGGCACGTCGACGGTCAGATCGATGTGCGCTTTCGCAATGCTCTTTCCCGAGAGCGACAGAACCACGTTCACGATGTCTGTGAGGCGCGCCTGGCTGTGTTCTTCGCGTTCCTGGCGGCTGAACGTCAGCAAATTGCGCACAATGATTGCAACGCGATCGGCCTCCGAACGAATGAGTTCGACGTACTGCCGCTCGCGGGTCCCCTCGCGCACGCTGCTCATGAGGATGTCCGCGCAGTTCATGATGCCGTTGATGGGATTGTTGATCTCGTGCGCGACGCCTCCGGCAAGTTCGCCGACGGACGCGAGCTTCGACGCCTGAATGACCTGGGCCTCGGCGTACCGCCGCTCTTCGGTCTCGCCGATTGTTTGCGCGATGGCTTCGATCAGGTCACGGTCCTCGCGAAGGAAATGGCGCGCCTCGTCCTGGTCGCGCGCCTCGAGGTAGAACACCTCGATCGATCCGCGCTTGCGTCCGCCGACCCGTATATCCGACGCAAACCCCCACGGCGTTTCCTGCACGCCCGGCTCGGCGTACTGCTGGCCGTCGTAGGTGACGCGGGCGCGCGCTGTTTCGGGTTTGTAACACGCCGGGCGAATCAATTGGACCAACGCTTCAAACAGGTCCTGGTCCGATTTGGCGGCGGCGATCGCACGACCGACGCTGTACAGGCACGTAATCTTCTTGTTGCGCTCGGTCAGTTCGCCGAGCAGGCGTTTCTGCTCCTGCTCGTTGCGCTTCCGGTTCGTGATGTCGCGCGCGGTAGACAGCGCGCCGATGACCTTGCCTTCCGAATCGCGCAGACAACGGCACCACCACGCCAAGAGCCGCGGTTCGCCGTCCCTTCGGCGCTGCAGACTCTCGACGTAGACGGTCTCGTCCAATCCTTCGAGGAGCGGGCTGACGGTCTCGTAGGTGTCTTGCGGCCCGTAGAAGTAGTCGGCCGGCTCGCGGCCGATGGCGTCGTCGCCGTAAAAATTCAGCGCCGCCTGGTTCATCCATACGTGCTTGCGATTGCGATCGACTTCGACGATCAGATCGGGCGCGGCGGCGAGAATCGCTTCGTAGCGGAACGTCAGCGCGCGCAACGACTCTTCCGCTTTTTTCTCTCGCGATATGTCGCGCGTAATTCCGGTGAAGAGGCGCCGCCCATCCACAGTCACCTCGCTGATCGAGAGGTGCATGGGAAATACGGCGCCGTCCTTCCTGCGTCCGGCTACCTCGCGGCCTATCCCGATGATCTTCTTAACGCCGGACTGGCGGTAACTGGCGATGTAGTCGCTATGCGCGCTTCGGTAGGGCTCGGGCATTAGGAGGCTCACATTGCGCCCAATGACCTCGTCCATCTCGTAGCCGAACAGCCGGAGCGCCGCCGCGTTCGCGTAGCCGATGGCGCCGCGTTCGTCGATGACGATAATGCCGTCCACGGCGGACTCGACCAGGCCTACGACCCAATCCTTGTGCTGCCAGAAGTCGCTCGTGTACTCCGCAGAACTGCTATCAAACATGTGAACTCTCGCGGCAGCGTACACAGCGCTGCCCGGGTCCCGCCGCGTTTGGCATCTCCCCCTTGCTTTCCAGCCCAGATCCCAGCGAATTGAACGGTTGTGCTCTGAGCAATAGTGTAATTCTACGCTTCCGGATGTAGCAAATCCAGAATCAATGCGTTTGGTGTACAATAGGCTGACCAGCATGTTGACGTGTGGGCACGGGGCTTGCGCCGTAGGCACGAAAGCGGGCAGGATCGGTAATCAAGAGCACTACAGTGAGTACGGTCCAGATAGAGCAAATAGAAGCGCCGAGCGATCGGGTAAGCGCGGAACTTCTGATCCGCTACGACAAGCCCGGCCCGCGCTACACGAGTTATCCCACCGCACCCGCATGGTCGGATTCGTTTGGCGATGCGGATTACCGCACGGCGCTGGGGGCGGCATCGCGGTCGGACGCCTCGCTTTCTTTGTACGTCCACATCCCATTTTGTAGTCATAGATGTGCGTTCTGCGGGTGCAACGTCATTATATCGAAGTCAATGACGGTCGTCGATAAGTACCTCCAGTACCTTGATCAGGAACTGGAAATGGCCGCAAGCGCCCTCGGAAATCGGCGCTCCGTAAACCAGCTCCATTGGGGTGGCGGCACGCCAACCTTCCTGACCATTGCGCAAATGCATACGCTTTTCGAGTCGATAACGAAGCGGTTCATTATCGAGCCCGGAGCGGAGATTGCCATCGAGGCGGACCCGAGGGTGACCACCGCCGAGCAGATCGACACGCTGCGCACGCTGGGCTTTAACCGCGTCAGCATGGGCGTTCAGGACCTGGACGCGGAGGTCCAGGCGGCGATCGACCGCAATCAGACTGGCGAGCAGACGACGCAGTTGGTGGAGTTGTGCCGCGATGCGAACATGCAGAGTGTCAATATCGACCTCGTGTACGGCCTCCCAAAGCAAACCCTGGATTCGTGGTCGCAGACACTCGATTCGGTGATCGCGTTGCGCCCGGACCGGCTGGCGGTGTACAGCTACGCGCACCTGCCGGACTCCCAGCACAACCAGCGAAAAATCAACGCAGACGACTTGCCGCGCGGCGCGGCGAAATATGAACTGCTGGCGGCCGCGCGGTGGAAATTCGTACAGGCAGGTTATCGGGCCATCGGTATGGACCACTTCGCACTGCCTGACGACGAACTGAGCGTGGCGGTGAGCGAGCGCCGGCTGAGCCGAAACTTCATGGGTTACACGGTGAAGCAGGCGCCCGACATGATCGGGTTTGGCACGTCGGCAATCGGCGATATCGGCGGGGCGCTGGCGCAAAACGAAAAGAAGCTCTCACGTTATTTCCAGGCCTTGGACGGGGGCCGGTTCGCAACCGCCCGTGGATGCCACCTGACGCGCGACGACCAGATTCGGGCGTGGGTCATTCGCGAAATCACGTGTAACTTCCACCTGGATTTCGCGGAGCTGAAAGACCGGTGGGGTGTGGACTTCGCATCGTATTTCGCGGCTGAGCGCCGCGATTTGGCCCCGCTATGCGACGACGGCTTCGTAACGGTGGACGATACTGGCGTGAGCGTCGTGTCGCTGGGGCAGGTGTTTGTACGCAATGTCGCGATGGTTTTCGACGCATACTTGAGAAGAGGAATGCAGCACGCGTTTTCGCGGACGGTTTAGTCCGCGCGTCGGACACGGTTGGCGCGGAATTGGGGGCGTGGAGAATTTCGCAAATCATGGGGAGACTAACGAATGAGTATTGATCTGGCGACACTGTTTTTCTTGCTTCAACTCCTGCAACCGGTTTTCGGCGGGGTCACGTCGATTGTTGGCGTAGCACTTCAGCTACTTTTCCTTGGGCTCGATCTGGGCACATACTTCCTGGGATTTCTGTAACCGGGCGCACGCGGACAAACACACTGGCCACCGCGCGAATACAGACGCGGTGGCCAGTGTTCAATTGCGATGTGCGTTACTTCTTCTCTTTTGCCGGATTCGGGTGCGCGATCTTTGCCCAGGCCTGCTCGAAGTCAAAGTCCGCCTTTGTCCCGTCCTTTAAGGTATAGCGTTCCGGGTTGTAGGTGGGATTGTCCTTGTTGTGGCACTTCTCGCACGTCTTGACGTCCGGCTTGGTCTGCGTTTCCGCGGTCTTCGCGGTCGGGTCCTTCTTTAACGCTTTCATGCCTTCTTTCTGGTGCAGCGACGCCGGGCCGTGACACGCCTCGCATTGCACACCCAGCGCGGGGTTAATCTTTTCCGGCGTCTTAGCGCTTGCCGCGTCAAACGCCGTCGCGTGGCACTTGAGGCATTCCGGGGCTTCCGATGGCGGCTTCGTGATACCCGCTTTTGTCGCCACTTCTTTTGCCTTGTCGGTCTTCAGGTTCTCGAATGCCTTCGCGTGCGCTTCAGCCTTCCACTTGTTGTACTGCTCGCCGGTGTCCTTCTTGTTGTGGCAAACCTTGCACGCGTCCGCGCCGATGTACGTGGCATCCTGCGCGAATGCGGGCGCCGAGAATGCGCACACGGCCGCGACGGCTACTGCTATGGCTGCCCAATGGGTGAGTCTAACTCGCATCTTTACCCTCCTTATGCTGGACGCTTCGCACGGGGAAGCGTCTTGACTGCTGCTTCCAAATAGACGAGCAAGACATATGCCATATTCTCAATGGCAGAATTTGCAGCTCACCGTTGTGTTCACCGCGTGCGGCGCGCGCCCCGGCGTCGAGCCCGGGTGGCATCGCCGGCAATTCGGCGGATAGATCAGCGCGCGGTGCGGCGAAGGCGGCGCGGTGATGTGCTGCACGGATTCATGGCATACCGTGCAATTGTCCTTCGTCGGCGGATAGTGGCACGACGTGCAGTGGTTGTTCGTTGGTGCGCCCCACGCCGCTTTGTGCGATTCCGGCTCCGTGTTGCGGTGGCACTTCAGGCACGAATCCTCTTCGTGGCAGACGCTGCACTTGTTGCGATCGTACGAGGCCTCGATACCGTGGGCCTTTCGCCGCCACGTTGCGGTGTGATCGTCCGGCGCTTGCGTTGTGTGGCACGTGTCACAGAAATTCTGTTCGGTGTGGCACATCGCGCAGAATTTCGGATCGACGCGCGACTCGCTGCCGTGCGTGTGGGCCCATATCTCGGGCACATCGTGCTGGATGCGCGACTTTCCGCGATACTGCGGCACGACCTGCGCGCTCATTTCGTTGTGACACACGGAGCATTCGTTCAATTTCGGGTCGGTCTTGCCATGACAGTCCATGCACATCGGCTTGAGCGAACCGCCGGGCAATCCATCGACGTCCGGGTCCGCGCCGTGGCATTGGTCACACGCGACCTCTTTCGCGGCGTGCGGCTCGTGGCCCCATTTCAGCTCTGGCTTGATTCGCGACACGAGTTCATCGACGGTATAGTCGTCGCCGCGGGTGTGGCATTTGTTGCACACTTCGGGGGTCGGTTGGTCCATGTTAAACTCGTGGCAGACGACACAGGTTTCGTGATCGGCAATCGACATCCTGCCGCCTTCGGCGGGCTCGTGGCAGGTCGAACAATCGAGACTCTGCTCGGCGTGAATCTTGTGGTTGACGCGGACCCCGCGGTCTTTTTTGGCGGCCTTGGGCATAGTCGACGACACGCATGCGCCGATAACGACGCTTGCGGCCACCGCAAACACCAGCCAAAGTATCCGCTGACGCTGGGTCATGTCTTCACTCTCCACCTCTGCCCTAGAACCGAATCGTGTAGCCAGACCGAATCCGCCAATATGGCGAGTCGTCTGTGTCGTCATCCTCGAAGGTCACCCCGAGCGACAACGACTGGTTTGCTGCGAACGCCCACTTTCCTTCCAACGATACGGCGAAGATATCGTCGCTATACTCGACGGGCTTCACGTCGCGCAGCCGCACAGTGAAGTTGGAATCATAATAGAACGTATTGAGGGGGCTGTTGTTGCCGCCCAGCGAAGCGAGCGCGCGCCGGAACTGGTTCCGCGCATAGGGCCAGATGTTATAGTCGGTGTCGAGGGTTTCGTAGTGGCGGTAATCGACGCCGAAGGTCAGCGTGAATTCGTCCCACGACTTGCTCACTTCGCCGCCGACGTTCCAACTGTCCTCGAATTCGTCGATGTCCCAGTACTCGAACACGATGTTGCCGTCGAGACCCCAGACGAGATCGTCCGCCGATAATGTGGCTGCGTAGCGGACGAAATCCTGGTTCGTCTTATCGGGATACTCGAACGCCTGGTCCCAGTAGCTCCAACCCCAGCGCGGATAATCGTTGTCCACCTCGCGAATCTCGCCCTCGAGCGACAATGTAATCTTCTTGGTGAGGGGGCGATGCAGAACGAGCAGGAAATCGTCGTAGGACTGCTCCGGCCCGAGGATGCGGTAGAAGCTCGTAAGGCTGCTGGCGCGGTCATCGAGATCGCCGTAGAGCCCGCGGTAGCGCAGCTCGTAGCTGAGCAGCCATGAGGGGGCGTATCCGGTCGCTTGGAGCGTCAATTCGGAATGGGAGCCGTCGTGCAGATCGAGGCGCGCCATCAATCGAAGATTCTGCGTAATCGCCTGCCAAAGTGTAAGCGAAACAACGGAGTCGGCGATGTCATTGTCAGTCCCGCGCGGGTAGTCGTTGTACAGCAGGTCGCTCAAGCGCGGGCGGTAGTAGTGTTCGTAGTGAATTCGGTCCTCTTCGAGATAGTAGGCGTCCAGCGCGATGCGTGTGTTCGCGCCCGCCTGCCAGGCGATACCGCCGCCAACCGCGGGGTCGTCGAACGACTGATCGTACAGCGACGCCTGCCAGCCGCCGAATGCGTACCAGTCCCACGCGCCCATATTCTTTTTGAAGTACAAGCCGTCAATGCGCGCGAACGAGGGCCCTTCCTGTATCCGTTGGCGTCCGATTCGCAGTAGCGAATCTCCCCAGACGTCGTCAATATCGAGGTGAAGGTACACGACGTCGCCGGTGACGTCCGACCCTTCATTGTCATCGATATCGCGTAGCGGGTTGTTGCGTTCGCTGTCGGAATCGATGTCCTCCCGCAGCCAGAACATGCTGCGCACGTGGAAGTTCTCGTAGCCCGGGATTTCCAGGTTCAACTTGAGTGTCTGGTCCAGATCGACTTCTTCATTGTGCTTGGACCAGATCGCATCGGCGTCCGCGCTGAATTCGCCGCTAATCCATTTCTTCGGTTTTTCGGCGTCTTCCGGCGCGGCTTCCTCGGCCTTCACATCGGCCGAAGGCTCCGCCGGCGGCGTTTCGGCCGTTTTTTCAGCGGCCCCGGTCTGAGCTTCCGCGGGTGGTTGCGCTTCGGGCGACGCCTGTGCCGCATCGTCTGCCGCGACAACGGCCGCGGCCAGCACGCACACTGCGGCAATCAACCACGTGCAACGGATCACGCGCCGCATATGCCATCACTCGCATCGTAACCGCTCATAGTCCCCCGCACGTTGCTCACGGTCCGCTCGCGCCCCCAACCTTTTCGGGATAGAAGAAATCGTACAAGGCTTGCAGGCCGGTCATTTCCACGGGATCGTCGATGTTGAAGATGGGCGCCGCCGCGACGCTGCCATCGTGACATCCGGCTGTTCCTGCGCACGAATTGGGCAACACGGTTTCGCCGTCCGCGGCCTGGTTCGCCGAGGTAATCGGCGGGATGGGCATCCACGTGTGGGAGTGCAGCCTGTCCTCCTGCCCGGGTTCGTCGGAACGCGTCTGCGCCGGCATGTGGCACCCGACACAACGCGACGCGCCGGTACCTGCCGGGTCAACGGGATGGTTCGTATGGGCTTCGACCGCGGCCTCGGTCGGCCAATCGAACAGGTGGCAGGATTGGCAAAGGAGATTGTTTTCGTAAGGCCCGCGCGTGCGGACGGGCGCGTGCACGTCGTGGCAACGGTCGCAAGCGATGCGCACCGCGGCGTGCCTGCTTTGGAGAAAGCCCTTCACTTCTTTTCTGTGACATTGCGCACAAACGGCGGCCAACTCTTCGATGGGCCAGTTGGCCGGATTGATGAGCCCGCCCCCCACGCCGCCTGCCTGCACGTGCGCTTCGCTTCCGATGTGGCAGGTAGCGCACGCAATTAGGCGATGGTTTCCGATCAGGTGGTAGCGCATGTCTTCGGCGACACGGCCGTTATGGCAGGCAAGACAGGTCGCCGCACTGCCGATGTTCCCCGGCGTGCCCGTCGGACATCCGGCAAATAATACGGACGAAAAGGCTACGCCCACCGCCAGGGTAAAGCTGCCAACCCTGCTCACGCGTTCCCCCTTCTTGCCGCGCACTACCCCACGCAGCACAGGCATGAAAACACACGACCGCTTTCATGTCAAGGCCGGTCTGGCCGGGTTCGCGAATACAGGGTCGTGGGCGGCCCGTCGCAAATCCGGTGTAGCAAGTCCTGTTCCCTGTGTTCCCGCCGTGGCCGGATGGCCTTGCGATTTCGCAAA
The DNA here is from genome assembly GCA_013359265.1 of Candidatus Hydrogenedentota bacterium. NCBI lineage: Bacteria > Pseudomonadati > Candidatus Hydrogenedentota > Candidatus Hydrogenedentota bacterium. The sequence goes on along the minus strand of JABWCD010000014.1, from coordinate 111,254 downwards.
AACCGGGCTATAAGAGTGATACGCGGGCATCATTTGACGTATAGCGCCGGGAGTATCAGGCTTTGCCGTGGGCTACGGCACCGCCCTTGCTTAGTGGGTACCGGAACGGGCAATGCGGCTCCCGGAAGCCGTGGCCCTTCATGGGGGACGCATGAAGAGTTCTTTCGGTAATGCACTACGGTATTTCTTCTGGCTGTTGGGCCGGAACTGGCTGACGATTTTCGGCGCCACGCTGACGACGTTCAGCTTCATCATCATTGTCTCGCTGATTTGGTCGCAGGCTGTCGGGATCATTCGCGCGCCATACATCGGCATGATTACTTTCCTGTTCATGCCGGGATTCTTTGTGCTTGGACTGCTCATGATTCCGGTTGGCGCGGTTATCGCGCGGCGGCGTGACCGCAAGGCCGGGGTCGAGTCGGGACCGGGCAAGGACCTTGGGCTGCCGAAAATCGATTTTAATAACCCCCGCACCATTCGCGTGATGCTGATGATTGCGTTCCTGTCCGCCGTGAACTTCGTTGTGCTGGGCACGACAAGTTACAGCGGCGTTGTCTACATGGATTCGGTTGAATTCTGCGGCAAGGCGTGTCACTCGGTGATGGAGCCGGAGTTCGCGGCGTACGAGAATTCGCCGCATTCGCGTGTCGAATGCACCGCGTGCCACATCGGCCCCGGCGCGTCGTGGTTCGTAAAATCGAAGTTGTCCGGCGCCTGGCAATTGTTCGCTGTCACCTTCAACACCTACGAGCGGCCGATCGCGGCGCCGGTCGAGAACCTGCGCCCGTCGCGCGACACCTGCGAGCAGTGTCATCAGCCGAACAAGTTCACCGGCGACCGCGTGCGCGTTATCACGCACTTCTCCGAAGACGAAGCGAACACGCCCAATTACACCGTGCTCTTGATGCACATTGGCGGCGGCGGCTCCGAACACGGGATACACAGTTGGCACATCGATCCACGCCGCGAGACCACCTACACGGCGCTCGATCCGCAACGCCAGGAAATCGCGTCCATCCGCGTCAAGGAACCGGATGGCTCCATCACCGAGTTTTTCAAGGACGGAAAAGAACCGGCCCCCGAAGACCTCGCGAAGGCCGAAGTGCGCACGATGGACTGCATCGACTGTCACAACCGCCCCACGCACATCTTCGAATTGCCGAAGGATGCCGTCGATAAAGCGCTGAATCATGGAAAGATTGACAAGTCCCTGCCCTACATCCGAAAAGTCGCCGTCGAAGCGCTGACGGAAGCCGTAGGCGAAAAGGGCGACCTGGAAAAGATTACCCGAAGAATCGAATCGCACTTCCGCGAGAATCACCCCGATGTCCTGCAGGCAAAGGCTGACGCGGTGAACGCCGCAATCGCCGAAACCCAGGCGATATACAGCCGCAACGTGTTCCCGGGCATGAATGTCACCTGGGGGACCTACATCAACAACATCGGGCATTTCGACACGCTGGGCTGCTACCGCTGCCATGACGGCAGCTACAAGACAAAAGACGCATCGAAGATCGTCAGCGACGACTGTATGATGTGTCACACAATACTGGCAGTGGAAGAACAGAACCCGCAGGTCCTGACCGATCTGGGGATTCTCACTGCGTCCGAACCGGCTGGAGGGCAGGAGGCCACTCCCGGCGAAGAGACGGAATCCGGCGCGCAGCCCGGTTAATGACGACAGAAGCGACGGAGTCAAAACATGCTCAATCGCGCTACATTTTGCGCAGATGTGTTAGGACAATCCTGCGCAGCAAAAGACACTGCGGGATGTCTATTCATCGAGGGCAGAGTACATATTTGGGAAAAGTACCTATTATTGGGGCAAGTCTGTGGAAGTACAAATCGTGAAAACTGGCACGATTAGTGCGTGATTCGCATGCCCTTATGCCCATTGTGCACCGGGCTGATGTGAAAGGAGGTCGCCGTGTTGAGAACTTATACCCCAAATCGAACGGCCGGTGTGGCGCTGATGGTGCTTGCACTGGCCCTGGCGCTCGCGACAACGGGATGTCCCCGCACTACGAAAGTGGCGGGTTCAGTCCCGGACTTCGAGGTGGTCATCGACCAGGCCGGGGTAGATACCGGGGTGGTCGATGCCGCGCTTCTCGAAGAAGCGGACGAGAAGGCGGCGTACCCAGGGCAGTATAGCGGGCACGCTCCCGGGCTCGTGGTCACAATCACCAAAGTGAAGATACCCAAAGACCTGCGTCCGATTGTGGAATTCACGGCGACCGACGAACGGGGCGAGACGCTCGGCAAGAACGAACTCACCGACGTACGGTTCCTGCTCGCCTATCTCGAGGATCCCGGCAACGGCAGCACGATGAAGTACGTCAGCTACAACACTCGAGTCGAAAACCCGGATGGCGTATTGGACAGCGGGGACGAGGAAATCCAGGCGACGTACGATTTGGCGGCGCTGACCGGCGTGAAGCAAAAGAACAACGGCGTATTCAGGTATAAGTTCGCGACTGCGATTCCCGCGGATTACGACAAGGCCGCAAGCCATCAAATCGGCGGCCAATTCCGCCGGGTCTTCGGCGCGACGGGCGAGACGTATCGCGCGAATGCCATTCAGGCGTTCCGGCCCGACGGCGGCAAGGAAGTACTGACCCGCGACGTGGTCGACACGCAGACCTGCAACGAGTGCCATACGCGTCTGTCGCTGCACGGCGACATCCGCCGCGAGATTCAACTTTGCATCATGTGCCATACGCCACAAAGCACCGACGCCAACTCCGGCAACTCGGTCGACATGGCGGTCATGATTCACAAAATCCATATGGGCGAAGCGCTGCCGAGCGTAGAAGGCGGCACGCCCTACCAGATCGTCGGTTTTGGCAACACCGTCCACGACTATTCGGACGTGGTATTCCCGCAGGACATTCGCAATTGCGAAGTGTGCCACTCCGGAACGGCAAAAGACGGTTCGGCAACGTACCATCTCGACAATCCGACGATGGCGGGTTGTGCATCATGTCACGACCGCACATGGTTCGGAGATGACGCGGAGACACCGAACGGATACGAGCCGCACTTGATCGGCGTTCCGCTGGAAGACGATTCGCTGTGCTCGACGTGCCATCGTCCGACCGAGCCGGGTGTGGCGCCGATTTTCGAGGCGCACTTGCTTCCAACGGAGAGAGAAGAAGCACCCGGGTTGAAGTACGACGTTACCGGCTACAGCATCGTCGACGCCGATACGGCGCCCAAGCTGCAAATCACGTTTAACGCGATGAACGGCGACGGAACGCCGATTACCAACCTTGAATCCGATACGACAATTTCGCTTAGCGGCGTGATCGCGTGGCCGGTCGAAGAGTACACGACACGTATCCAGAATACGTTCAAAGGCTCCGGCGCGACCGGAACGTTCGTGAACAACGGCGGCGGCGCGTACACCTACACGTTCGGCAGTTCGCTTCCGCTCGGATCGGAAGACACGTTTGCGATGGCGCTTCAATCGCGCCGCACCTTCACGTATGACGGCGCGTCCGTCACGCAAGGCGTCGAAGGCAACGAGCGCTTCATCTTCACGTTGGGCGCGAAGGCCCCGGTCGAGCGGCGCGTGTCGGTGCTCGAAGAGAGCTGCACGAAGTGCCATAGCGAGATTCGCGCGCACGGCGAGCAGCGCGTGGGTGTGGACTACTGCCTGATGTGCCACACGACGCTTCAAACCGACGAGACACGCCGCGACCCGGCGCTCGGCTCCGATGCGGATCCCGAAACCGTCAACCTGAAAGACATGCTGCACGCGATTCACCGCGGCGAGGAACTCGAAAACGGGTATACCGCGTACGGGTTCGGCAACGTGGCGCATGTCTATGACGACGTCCGGTTCCCGGCCGACTTGAGCCAGTGCACGGTTTGCCACGCGGAGGGCGCGAGCAATCTTCCGACGGCACCGGAAGCCCTGCCAACGGTTATTACCGAGAATGGCGGCCAGCCCGTGTTGACGAAGCTTCCGCAGTCGGCGGCGTGCAATTCGTGCCATGACAGCTTTGCTGCGGTACTGCATGCCGCATTGAACTCCGACCTGCTTGGCGGCGAAGAGTCCTGCGAAGTGTGTCACGGAACCGAAGCGGAGTTTGCAGTGGAAGAAGTCCACATGATGACACCGTAACAGCCGGCAGTACGTCTCCTCCCATCGGGAGACTGTAGTTAGAAACGGGTCCCCCTCGCGCTGAAGCGGGCACGAGGGGGACTCGGCTTTTGTCGTATATCACGGCGTACTATCGCGTGTATTCATACATGCACTTCAACGGTATGTTCGACCGGCGCTGTCCGGAACTCTCCAGGCCCATCCGTGTTCTAACTGATGTGGCAGCAGTCAGCGGCCATGCGAGTTCCGGCAGCTCGTTCGGGGGAACGAGACGCTTGGCCGGCGCATGAGGGGGAAACGGATGAAACGGCTATCGTTCCTCGTGTTATCCGCTCTTGCCGGCTTTGCGCCCGCGGCCGATGCGCAGCCAGACGACCCAAGTCCTTTTGACAGCGGTACTCCATTCGCTTCGCACGGCGAGCTTGATGCGCTTGTACTCGCTTCGCTAACGGCGCGCGGCATCGAACCGGCGAATCTATGCGCCGACACTGTGTTTCTACGGCGTGTGTATCTCGACGTAATCGGTACGCTGCCCGAACCGCCAGAGGTCCGCGGGTTTTTGCAGGACGCCCGGCCCGACAAGCGGTCCGCCGTCATCGAATCTCTTTTGGAGCGCGAGGAATTCGCGGACTATTGGGCGCTCAAGTGGTGTGACGTGCTGCGAACGAAATCGGAATTCCCGGTAAACCTTTGGCCAAACGCCGTGCAGGCGTATCACCGTTGGATTCGCGAAGCAATCCATCGAAACGTGCCATACGACGAATTCGCACGCGAACTGCTCACGTCAAGCGGAAGCAACTTTCGCGTGCCTCAGGTGAATTTCTACCGCGCCGTCCAATCACGGGAACCGGAATCGCTTGCGGCGGCCGTGGCACTAACGTTCATGGGAGTCCGGCTAGATACGTGGAGCCCTGAACAACGCGCCAATCTGGCTGCATTCTTCTCGCGGGTGGCATACAAGAATACGAACGAGTGGAAGGAGGAAATCGTCCTTCTGGATCCAGGCCAGACCTCCCCGCTCAGTGTAGTTTTTCCAGACGCGACGGCAACGACAATTCCCGCGCGAGACGACCCAAGACACGCGTTCGCAGCGTGGTTGACTGCGCCGGCAAACGATTGGTTTGCGCGAAACGCCGTCAATCGCGTATGGGCCTGGATTTTTGGGCGTGGCATCGTTGACCCCGCGGACGACTTCCGCCCCGATAATCCGCCGGTGAATCCGGAGTTGCTGGCGTACTTGGAACGGCAATTTGTGGACGCCAAGTACGACGTTAAGCACTTGCTTCGTATGATTCTGAACTCGAGCACGTACCAGCAGTCACCGATTCCGCGATCCAAGGCCGCCGACGCCGAGCGGTATTTTGCGTGCTACCCCGTGCGCCGCCTGGATGCCGAGGTCGTTGTCGACGCCGTAAGTTGGTTGACGGCGACACCCGTCGAGTACTCGAGCGCCATCCCGGAGCCGTTCAGTTTCGTACCGGCATCCGAACGCACGATTGCCCTGGCCGATGGAAGCATTACCAGTTCAATGCTCGAATTGTTCGGCCGCCCGGCCCGAGACACGGGACTTCTGTCCGAACGGAGCAACGATCCTACTGACGAGCAACGCCGATTTCTCTTGAACTCGAGCGATATACAGCGCCGGATCGAGCGGAGCGAGCGGTTTCGCCGAATGCTCGAAGCAACGAAGAAGGACCGTGTCAACGCGATTCGAGCGATCTACGTCGCCGTATTGTCGCGACCTCCCACGGTAAACGAAATTGCCGTCGCAGGGCGATACGCGTCGGCCGAAGGAGTCGCGCCGCGGCAGGCAGCCGACGATCTGATATGGGCGCTAATCAACAGCAAAGAGTTCATGTACAGGCATTAGCGAATTGCCGGGAGATTTGGAGAGCGATGTTCGAGCGAACGCTTACAAGGCGAGAGGCGCTACGCAGCGCGGTCTTTGGCGCGGCGGGTTTGACGTTACTCGACCTGGGATTTGTACGGGTGCACGCCGCGCCAGCGTCAGCGACGGCCGCCATCCGGCAGGCAAAGGCGAAATCGGTCATCCAGATTTGGATGTGGGGCGGTCCATCCCACTTGGACACGTTCGATCCCAAACCGGGCGCGGGGTACGACTATTGCGGCCCGCTGAACAAGGCCATACCGACAAACGTCGACGGCATTCAAATCGGTGAACTGCTTCCCTCGCTGGCAAAGCAGGCCGACAAGTATTCGGTTGTTCGCAGCATGACGCATGGTGTGAACAGCCATGAGACAGCGTCCTACCGCGTGCAAACCGGGCACATGCCCGACCGGTTTGTGTATCCGACTGTTGGCGCTGTCGTCTCGAAGTTCAAAGGATACGACCACGGATATTCGGGAATGATCCCGCCGTACGTTATCTTGACGGAACTACAGGGTCGGTTTTCCGAAGAGGGCCTGCTCGGCCCGCGATACAAGCCTTTTGCGACCGGCGGCGACCCCAACCGTACGCCGTTCGCGGTCGAAGGTATCGTCGCGGACGGGATTTCGCTGCAACGGCAACAGAGCAGGCGCGAACTCCTTCATGCCCTGGACACGCTCGGCAAAGCCATACCGGAGAATCGGCAATTCCTTCTGTTCGACGCGTGCGAGGAACGGGCCTACGACCTGATTCTCGGTGACGCGCGCAAGTTGTTCGATCTATCCGACGAACCTGAAGGGCTTCGAGAACTTTACGGGCGAAATACGTTTGGCCAGTCGTGTCTGATGGCGCGACGCCTTGTCGAACGCGGCGTACCGTACGTTACGATCAATTACAAAGGATGGGATACGCATAAGCGGCATTTCGAGACCATGCGCCGCAAGTTGCCCGAAATGGATAAGGGCATGGCCGCCTTGTTGCAGGACATCTCCGATCGCGGGCTGCTCGACAGCACCATCGTCTGGTGGACCGGCGAATTCGGCCGCACGCCGCGGGTCCAATGGGAAGCGCCGTGGAATGGCGGGCGAGGCCACTTCGGCGCGTGCTTCAACAGTGTCGTCGCGGGCGGCGGGTTCAAGGGTGGGCACGTAGTAGGCGCCTCGAATGACACCGGCGAGGAGGTCACGGACCGCCCCGTAGCGCCCGAGGACCTCATAGGAAGCGTTTACGAACTTATGGGCATCGATGCGGAGCAGCCGTTGGCAAACGTGCGTGGCGTCACCGTACCGGTTTTGCCAGACAGCCAAGCAGGCGGCCACGGGGCGGGCCGCCTTCACGAGATCATGTGAACTCCATGAAGAAATGCGCATTGCTTCTGGTTGCGTCGCTTGTGTTCGTCGCATCGGGCCAATCGCCGCTTGCGCGAAACCCGCGCGTCGGCTACGTATATCCGGCGGGGGGTCAACAGGGGTCCGTCGTTCAGGTCACTGCCGGAGGACAGGCTTTGGCGGGAGCGGCAACCGTGTACCTTTCGGGGGAAGGAGTGCGTGGGACAGTCACGTATTACGCCAAGCCGCTGAACAACCAACAACTTCAGACGTTGGGTAGAAAGCTGAAGGACAGGCGCGACGAACTCGCAGGCAGGGCGAAGCCCGCCGCCGGAACGTCCGACTCGCAACGAGTAGCGGCCGAGCCGCCGAATGTCGACAAGGACCTTGTACCACTGCCCAACCATCCGTGGATTCAGAACATCGAGACAATGACCATGGACGAATTGGAACGCGTCGCGAGAAGGTTTTTCGACAAGAAGAACCAACTAAACGCGCAGATCGCGGAAATCGTCCTCGTTGACGTTACCATCGATCCCGCAGCGGTCCCCGGCGTACGCGAGCTGCGCCTGAAAACCGCGGCGGGCCTGACGAATCCAATACCGTTTCATGTCGGCACGTTGCCTGAAACGTCCGAAGTAGAACCAAACGATCCTCGCCCCTTCGCCGCCGACCATAGCGCGACGGAAATAGGATCGCCCACCGTCGTGAATGGGCAGATCATGCCCGGAGATCTTGACCGTTTCATGTTCCAAGCGAGCGCGGGCCAAAGTATCGTGGCTCGCGCGCGGGCGCGCGAACTCGTGCCGTACCTCGCCGATGCGGTCCCTGGCTGGTTCCAGGCTGTGCTCACGCTGTACGACGGCAATGGCCGCAGAGTCGCGTCAGCCGACGATCAATTCTTCAGTCCCGATCCGGTCCTCGCATGCACGATTCCCAAGGATGGGACGTACGTTTTGGAAACCCGCGACGCACTGTTCCGCGGCCGCGAGGACTTTGTGTACCGCATCGCGCTGGACAACACGGAGTCCGGAAGTCATAACTCCACCCGGCCCACCAGTTCGTCGCCGGAAACAAACGAAATTGAACCCAATAACACCGGGCAGTCAGCGCAGGCGATTGCGCCACCATGCATGATTGAGGGAACGATCGATCGGGAAGCCGACGCGGACGTGTACCGTTTTGAGGGCAAAAGCGGCATGGCGATTGTCGCGGAAGTGTATGCGCGGCGACTCGATTCTCCACTGGATTCGTTGTTGCGCCTTACCGATAGCACGGGCAATGTCCTCGCGTGGAATGATGACCATCCCGATGCCGAGAGGGGGCTCATTACGCATCACGCGGACTCGTACGTGACGGCGCAGCTACCGGCGGACGGCGCCTATTGCGTCGAAATATCGGACGCACAACACAACGCCGGACCCGACTTTCGGTATACGCTCCGGATTAGCCCGCCCCAACCTGATTTTGCATTGCGGATCGCTCCTTCCAGCATAAACGTTCAGGCCGGCCGCAGTGCGGTCGTCCACGCATACGCGCTCCGTAAAGACGGGTTTACCGGAGAAATCCGTCTTGCGATTAAAGGCGATCCCGCTGGCCTTACGCTGGACGGTGCGACGATTCCCGCGGGCGCAGACCATGTCCGCATGACACTTACCGCGGCCCGCGCATCGTCGGAAGAGCCAATTTCGATAGAGGTGGAGGGCCGCGCGGAAATCGCGCGAAGGGAGGTGTGCCGCCGTGCAACGCCCGCGGAGGACATGATGCAGGCGTTCAGCTACCGGCATCTGGTGACCGCCGAAAACTTGCTCGTATCGATCCTCGGGCCCAAAAAGCCGACTGGCCGGATCGCGCTTGCATCGGACGAGCCGGTCCGAATCCCGTTGGGTGGCGCGGCGCAAATATACGTGAAGGCGCCCATCGGCCCGATCCTGTCGGAGATAGAGCTGCGACTCAGCGATCCCCCCAAGGGCATAGCCCTCACCGACGTGGTCGTTGTTCCCGATGGAATGGTGCTCGAAGTTGCCGCTTCACCTGATGCAGCCGCTCCGGGATTGTCCGACAACTTGATTGTCGAAGCCTATCGAGAAGTGGACGGCCCGCAGCGAACGGAAAAACCTTCAGCGGCGAAGCGCCAGGTACCGGTTGGCGTGTTGCCGGCAATACCTTTTGAGGTCGCGGCACGATGAAACAGTGCGCGATATGGGAGGGTCGCGTGTCGAACGGTACCCAAGTGCTGCCCCGCCGGCTCATCGAGGTCGAAGGGGTTGCCGTCGTACCCGCGGCCAATCCGGCCCTGCCCGCTTTTTGAACGTACGCGCGCGACGTTACACCGTTACGGTCGTGCCGTCGAACTTCGTTAGCGTAAATCCGCTGAAGTCCTCGAAGTAGCATTTGCGCTGGTCTCGCAGAATCCCAAGCGCGACGGCCTCCCCGAGTTTGACCGCCTCCCAATAGTCCGAGCGCCAATGGATACCCGCAAAATTGCGCCCCGACGCTATATTGGCGGCAACTTTATTGAGCTCTCCGCCAACTGTCAAAACGTCCGGCCCGGTGTACGGTTCCAAATCCGAGCCGTCTGCGTTTGCGACGACCGGGTCCGGCAACACGAACGATTCGTCAAACCAAGCCTTCAGGATGGTCACACAGGCGCCTGCAACGGTCGCGTGGCCGGCGCCGTAGGCCGGATGGAGCGGCGATCCCTCGGGGTATCCCTGCGGCAATAGGTACGTGCCATAGAGATCGAACGTGGCCTGCACGGCCAGTGAATCCAGAATCTCGGAATCGATCGGGTAGTTTTTCGCACCCACCAAATGTTGGTGGACGCGCCCGCCGAACTCTTCCGGCCGCAGGCGCCGGTGTACGTACCACTTCTGGAACCACACGGCCTTCAGCGCGCGCGTCGCCACTTCGGTCACGAGGCTGAGAATGTGTGGACCGCCAAACGTGCCGAACGAATCCGTCGTGGTCGAAGCGGCGTAAGGATTTCCTGCGTCGAACGGCGCGCCCATCCCCAGCAAGATGAGGCAGGCGTTCAGATAGGCCTCGTACAGCGCGTCGATCTGAACGTACGCGGCAAGATCGCGCCCGTTGCGAATAAACCGCCGCGTGGAATCGGTCGCGTTGCCAGTCGCCGGGTTCACGCCGTTCTGGATCGCCAGCCACGAACTGAAATCCGTCATGTAATCGATGCCAGGCATGACGGTCTGCTGGCGCTGGGCGATCGACAGCGTCCCATACGGGACTTTCTTCAACAGAAACTGCGACAGGTACGGTCCCGCGAGGTCGCCAGGCGTGCTCCCACGGAAAATGTTCGCGGGGTTTATGACGCCGGACTCCGTGGGCCCCCGGAAATCCGAGAGTGCCGACATGTCGGCGCACGCATCTGCGATGGTCGAATCGGAATCGTAGTCCGAGAAATGCACGTCGCGCGCGAGCGCCATCCAATACAGCTCGCACATTTCCGCGGAGTTTTCGGCCGAATCGATGCGCGGCGCGGGCGGCATCGTGACGTGGTGGGCGTCCGGCCCTTCCATATCGAACGCCATGCCGGCCTGCGGATTACGCAGCGGCCGATCTCCGCCCAAAGAAATCGCCTCGAACAAGGCGAGGTCGTCGCCGGACAACGCCGCGAGCAACGCCAGATACGCCGCGTCTTTCACTTCTCCATTCGCCTTGTGCGGCAACCCTTTGCAGAAATTCGCGATGTACGGATAGTCCTCTTCCGCTCCGTTCGCAAGGTGAGTCGGGATCGGGAGGTCGCGCTGGTACGTGGCGGCTTTGGTGCGCAACCGGCACGCGCGTTTGCTGCGGCCTTCGGGCTCCAGCGGGTCACCCTTCTCTGGCGCGACGTCGTCTGCGTCGCTCGACGTCTCTAAAGCAGAGGATTGGGCCGATGCGGCAGCGGCCCCGCCAATCCCCGCGAGAAACGCGCGCCGGCTCCATGATGTATTCGATTGTGGGCTTTCCTCGCTGGAACCAATACCATTGTTGTCCATGGACGCAAACTCCCCTTTGCCTTCATGATGGTCCCACGGCAATTCTACACCAAGACTTGGTATGGCGTAACGCGCTACGGTACAGAGGGGGCCTTTGCGGCGGGTTCCGTGCGGTAGTACACGTGAATCATCGGTTGACCCGATCGATAGAAGTGGCAGGTGATCTTGTCCAGGTTCTCCCGCTGGGCCGTTTCTAACGCCTCGATGAACATGTCGTACCCCGGGGTCGAACTGCCGTTTATGCGCACGATAATGTCGTTGTTCTCGAAGCCCAGCACGGAGAGGAAATCCGCCAGCGTTTTGTCCAGAACGAGATCGCTGGCCGCCTTCATCCCGCGATACCCGTGAACGTCGCGCAATTGCTTGAGGCGGTTTCGGCCCATTTGGAGCAGCATGGTCCACTGCCCCGGCGAGATGTCCCACTCTTTCACGGTCGCGTTTGCGAACGGGTCTGCTTCGCCCTTGACCGACACCGACGCGGCGTGCGCCGCGATCTCCGCGGCCTCGGCGCTCACCCACTTCAACGCGTTGTCCCGCCGCACCGCTGCAGAAAGCCGGTCCGCACGGTTCAGTCTCTTGTACTGCTCAATGCGTTCCACGATTGGCTTCGCGGCGTCGCCGGAAAGCCGGCTGTCGCTCCATTCGAACGCGGAGAATTCCGTCCACGTCGCGAGACCTTGTCGATCGGTCGACACGATGTGTAGTTGCCGTCCATCGCTGCTAAAGCTCAACCCCGCGTGACTCAGGCGTTGCGCCGGGGCATTTGGCGTGTCGCGATCGAGGCGGAGTATCTCGCGTCCGGTAACGCCGTCGAGCACGATAAGTCTAAGATCGTCGAGTTCCGCGACGATGCGCTCGCCCGCGGACGAAAACGCGATTGCACCGAGCGCAAGTCTCGGGAATTCGTATTGCGCCGTCAGTTCCTCGCCGTTCGGAATGTCGTACACTCGCAGTCCCGCGCTGCCGGAGACAAAGATACGTTCGACGTGAGGAGCGAATGCCGCATCCGTGCTTCCCCCGGGATACATCGCCTTCCATAGCGGCTGACCCGTACTCGCATCGAACATCGCGATCTCGCTTTCCGTCTTGTCCATCGCAATCGTGAACACTTTGGAATCGTCCGCGCTGAAGAAGGGCAGATTGTGCGTGCTGGGTTGGCCGGCCGAAAACGCGCTCACCATATCGCCGGTATTCGCGTCGTAGGTTTCGATCTCGCCCGAGGTCGAGGCGATCGCGACGCGATCGGACTTTTGTGCGAACCCGGGATTGAACGGCGCGCCTTTCAACTTCAATTCGACGGTCGAGCCGTCGACTAGATTGCAGACCTTGGGGCGATTGTCTTCGCCGGTATAGAGCAAATACCTGCCCAGTGGCGAGAATCCCCACAATCGGCCGCCCAGTCCAGTCGTACCCAGATCTTCTATGACCGCCGTGACTTCTCCTTTTTGCGAATCGTACACGCCGCACTTTCCCAGCGTGGACGCGATGACGTACCGGCGAGAATCCCGATCGGCAAGGAATAATTCTTGAGTTGTCGCACCTGCAGGGAGCCGCGCCGGCCCCGCAAGCTCAGTGGGCGCGTGCCAGAGTTTAGCGGTTGAATCCTCGCTCGCGGTCAACACTTGGTCGCCCGATGGAAGAAACGCCACGCCGGTCACCGTTGCCGAATGCCCGCAAAGCGAATACGACACTCCTGCATCGCCGGCCGCGGGAACCATCTGCGCGACCGCGCCGTCGGGCGCGACAGCAATCCGCTTCCCGTCCGGCGCAAAGCTGAGGTCTCGAATGTCCGCGCCGAATTGTCTGGTTTGAATTCGCGTTCCATCCGCGATGCTCCAGACTATCACGTTGCCGTCCGCGCCACCGCTCGCGACGCGTTCGCCGTCGGGCGAAATCGCCAGACAATTGACGTCATTCGTGTGCCCGTCCATGCGGCGGACCACGCTCCACGCGGCCGTATCCCACACGGCAAGTGAATTGTCGAGCGATCCGCTCACCAGGTACGGCTTGCCCGGCGCCCACGCTACGGCAACGACATCGTTCAAATGCTCGGAAAGCACGGCTGTCGATTCGTGTGTGTCGAGGTTCCAAATCCGCACGGTATCGTCGCTGGACGCAGTCGCCAGCGCCCGGCCGTCCGCGCTGTATGCCACCGCGTTAACCGCCGCGCCGTGGCCTGCCAGGGAAAACCGCTGCTCAAGCGTCTCGACGCTGCAAATGGACACCTCCTTCGCCTTCCCCGCTACGGCCAACGATTGCCCGTCCGGACTGAAGCTCAGCGAAATCACGGGGCCATCCATCGCTTTTGCGCGACGCCGCTCGTTGCCCGACACCACGTCCCACACAATTACCGTTCCCGTGGAATCTCCGGATGCGGCGATGGCGCCGTCCCGGCTGACGGCGACATCGAGCACCGGCGCAGCGTGTCCTTGAAGCGTCGCAAGGTCTTGATTACATGCTTGCGCGAGATATCCCCACTCCCAATTCCGGTGCGTGGGTGGACATGCGGCCAGCAATGCGCGCGCCGCGTCGAATTGATTGTCTTGAACGCTCTGGTAGGCGAGGCGCACGTTGCTTACGTACAACTCACGCTCCGCGAGCCCCCGCGCTTCCGCTTCCTGCTCGCCTTTTTCGACAGCGAGTTGTTTCGCCTCCTCGGCCGCGAGCCGCTGGTTTCGTTCGTTCGCGTTGGCTTGCAGTATCTGCACGTACGACACGATTGCTACCGTGAGCAGCGCGGCGAGCGCGACGCTCGCAGTCACCACTTGCGCCTTGTACTTCCGCACGAACCGCCGCACCTGGTCGCGCACCGTGTACTCGTGCGATTCCACCAGCGCGCCCGACATGAACCGCTGAATTTCGCCCGCGATCTCCGCCGCGTTCTGATAGCGATCGGCCTGTTTCGTTTCGAGCGCCTTATTGCAGATGGTCACGAGTTCGGGCGGCGCACCCGGCGCCAGTTCCGCGGCCGACGCAAGTGGCGGGAGGTTGATGTGAAGAATCACATTCTGAAGCGGCGCCTTGTCGTAAGGCCGCGTGCCAGTCAGCAACATGTACAACACGGCGCCGAGCGCGTAAACGTCCGACCGCTCGTCCACGCTGTCGATATCGCCGCGCGCCTGTTCCGGCGCCATGTAGTGCGGTGTGCCGAGGATGGTGCCGTACAGGGTTTGCGCGCCCGGCCCCGCCGGGCCTTCCTTCAGCGCCTGCGCCGTCGCCTTCAATTCGGCCGCGTATACGTCCGCACGGCCCTTCAGCTTCGCCAACCCCCAATCGATGACGACCGTTTCACCGAAGCTGCCAATCATTACGTTGTCGGGTTTGATGTCGCGGTGGATGACGCCGCGATCATGCGCGTAGGCGATCGCGTGGCACAGATCGAGGTAGCGCGGCAGCAACTCGAGCCGTTCGCGCAGCGTCTTGCGGTTGGAAAGTTCCTTGCTCAGCGTTTGCCCGCGCACAAGCTTCATCGTGTAGTACAGCGCACCGTCCTCGCGATGGCCAAGCTCGTATACCGGCACGATCGAAGGGTGCTCGAGCTGTCCGGTGATACGCGCCTCCTGAAGGAAACGCGAAACCGCTTCGATCGATTCGCGGCTCGGCGTCGGCACATTCGACCCGATCGGTTCGTTCGACGGCGGGATCAGTTCCTTCAACGCTACGTCGCGCGCCATGAATTGATCGTGGACCAGCAGCACGCGGCCGTATCCCCCGCGGCCCTGCTCGCTGATGGCCTTGTACCGGTTCGGCGTTTCGAGCACACCGGTTTCCGGCGGTGGCGCGATCGCAACCGTTGCGTCCGGCGATGGCGCGACCGGGCGCACGCCCTCGTCCGTGATCGCGACAGCCCCGCCAAACGTTTTCACGACCTGCTCCGCGCCGCCGAACGTGTTCAGCGTGGCCTTCGCGTCTCCGGAATGCGCGCGAATGGCCTCGCCAACAAGGCGATCGATCAAGTCGTGATCCTGCTGCGTGAGTGCGCCTTGTTCGACGAGCCGCGCGTCAAGCGGCGTCGCAGGATCGATTGCCCACGCCGCGGCCGCCTGCATCAACCGGCTGGACGTGACCTTGCCGAGCTGAACAGCCAACACGCCGAAGAGCAAATTCCGGTCTTGTTCCATCTCGCGGACGTTTCCCTTGCCGATGGGCCGTGCGCCTTAACCCAGACAACACTAACGGTTTGGGGCCGATTCGTTCCAGCGGGTTCGCGGTAAGCGTTCTGCTAGAATCGTCTGGTCGCCATCGGGGGAAATGCTCATGAATCACGTAATCGTATTGCGATTCGCGCTCGCATGGTGTGTCGCGAACACCTTCGTAACTGGCTTCGTGTTCGCGCAAGATTCGACAATGGAACTGACGCCGGTACCCGCAACGGTGCGCGTACGGATGGACGGCACGATCCCGTCGCAGACATCCGCGACACTTCACGCGGCGCGCGGCGAGTTCGAATCGCTGCAGGTCGTCGTCACGGCGAAAGGCGGCCGCCTCACCGGGGTAGACGCGGAAATTGGCCCCTTCTCAAACGCGGCTGGAGCCCAACTGCCTCCGCAAGCATCGACGTTGTACCGCGTTTCCTACGTGCCGGTCCGGTATTCGGCGCCACGCGCGACCGAACCGCCGGGGCTAACGCCCGATCCGCTTGTCCCACTCATCGATCCATATGCGGGCCAAAAGAACGCGGCGCCGAAGTGGGACGGCGAGAAGCTTGAAGGCGCGCCGTTTGGCGCGGTGCCGTTCGAGGTTTGGCCGGGGCAGCATCAACCGCTCTGGCTCGACGTGAAGGCGCCCGCAGACGCCGCCCCCGGAGAATACACGGCGACCCTGCGCGTGCGCGCGAAGGAATCGCTGGCCGAGCTTCCAATTACCCTGACGGTTTGGGATTTCGCGCTCCCGTCTGGTCCAACACACGAGAACCATTTCGGCGGTGCAGACCGCGTCGCCTCGTATCATAAAGTCGAACAAGGAAGCGACGCGTACCTCGATATCGAGGAACGCTACTCCCAAATGTTCGCCGATCATCGGATTAATCCCTCTTTGCCGCGACGGTTGTGTCCCCGGCCGGGTGAGGACGGATCGGTTTCTTTCGACACTGCCGCAAAGGACAACATCACTGCGTTCGTATCGAAGTTCAACGTCACCAACATCGAGATTCCGCACGCCCCCTTCAACGAAACGTCCGACCGCGCGAAGGCGCTCGCGTTCTATCGTTCCTGGTACGCCTTTCTCGCGGACAATGGCTGGGCCGACCGGTCCTACCTCTACATGCTCGATGAGCCGAACACGGCGGAGGCCTACGAGCGCGTCCGGGAACTGGGCGCCCTTGTACGCGAAGCGGAGCCGCGTATCCGCCGCCTGGTTGTGGAACAGACCTATACGCAAGACCCCGCATGGGGAACGCTCGAAGACTCAATCGATATCTGGTGCCCGCTATTCGGTTTTGTCGATGGCGCCAGCATCGACCGCCTCACAAAGCAGGGCGGCACCGTGTGGAGCTACACCGCGCTTGTGCAGACGGCGCCGCCGTATCACCCCGAGTACGAAAAGGTCGCGAACGATCTGCCGCCGTTCTGGGCAATCGATTTCCCGCTCGCGTCGTATCGTATCGCGCCGTGGCTGAACTGGCGCTATGGCATCACCGGGCTGCTTTACTGGTCTTCCGTGTACTGGGGATCGCCGGACCGGAATCCGTGGCAGGACCCCGGCTTCCGCGTGCGCTGGAACGGCGAAGGTGCGCTGCTCTATCCCGGCACGGATGCGGGCATCGAGGGGCCGGTCGCGTCCATTCGACTGAAGGCGCTTCGCGACGGCATGGAGGACTACGAGTATTTCGCCCTGCTTGCCTCGCTCGGCAAGCGTGAGGAAGCCGACGCGATCGTTCGCGAGGCGGTGCCCACGTGGGGGACGTGGAACCAGGACCCGCTCGCGATACCCGCGCTCCGCGAGCGCCTGGCCCAGGCCATCCTCGCCGCGAAACGTTGACCGGTCGCCGCGAACACGATACATTTCCGTGACCAATCGCCTTGGGGTGGTGCGGAGAGGGGTGCGCGCATGAGCAATTTCAGTTGGCCGATTGACGGCAGCATCGTGGGTCTGTACATCGTCGTGACGATGGTCGCGGGCATTGCCGTGCGCAAGTACGTCGGGAAGGTCGAGCAGTTCCTGATTGCCGGACGCGAGATGAACCTCTACCTCGGCATCGCGTCCCTCGCCGCAACCGAATTCGGCATCGTGACGTGCATGTACACCGCGCAAAACGGATTCGAGAAGGGCTTTGCGGGCGCGGTGCCGGGGATTCTGCAGGCTGCCGCAATGTTCCTCATTGGATACACCGGCTTTTGCGTGAAGCCGCTGCGCGACGCAGGTGTGATGACCATTCCCGAATTGTTTCAGCAGCGCTTCGGCTCGCGCATACGATGGCTTGCGGGCGTTGTGATAGTGCTTGGCGGTCTGCTCAACATGGGCGTGTTTCTACGCACCGGCGGCGAATTTCTGATCAACGCGACGGGCCTCGGCGACCAGTCCGCCATCGTTGCAGCGGCTGGTGATGGCGCGGCGATGGAAACGCCCGCGGATGCGCCCGCAACGGCGGCGACCGCCGCTCCTCCGGAAGAGAACTGGTTTCAGGCGCACAAGCTCGAATTGATGATGACGGCGCTGCTTGTCGCCGTCGCCGTCTACACCATTCTCGGCGGAATGTTGTCCGTGTTGGTCACCGACTTTCTCCAGTTTGTCGTGATGAGTATCGGGCTTCTCGCCGTAACCGTGCTGATTCTCGTCAATGTCGGATGGACAAACCTGGTCAATACGGTCAGCACGCATCACGGTGCAGGCGGGTTCAATCCCTTCGTGAACCCCACGATGGGCTGGTCGTACGTCATCTTTCAGGCCTTCCTCAATACCGCCGCGGTGCTGACGTGGCAGACCACCATCCAGCGCCTGCTCGCGGCAAAAGACACGGCAACCGGCCGCAAAATCTATACGCGCACAAGCTTCTTCTTTGTGTGCCGCTTTCTCATTCCCGCGATTTGGGGCATTGCCGCGCTTGCCGTGCTCGCGCCAACCGTCGTTGACGCGGCAAACCATCAGTTTGTGGCGGGCGGAAAAACCTACTCGACACTCCACGCCATGCCGCTGTTCCTTAATCTCAGCGTGCCGATCGGACTGACCGGCCTCGTTATCGCAGCGATGCTCGCCGCGGACATGTCCACCGATTCGTCGTACATGCTCACCTGGAGCAGCGTCATCTACAACGATATCCTCGCGCCGTTCCGGAAAGGCGTCTGGAGCGAAAGGCGGGGACTGCTCTGGAGCCGCACGATTGTTGCGCTCATTGGCGTGTTCCTGCTCTGCTACGGACTCTGGTTCGAGTTGAAAGGCGATCTCTGGACCTATCTCGGCGTGACCGGAACGATATACTTGGCGAGCATGTCTACGCTGCTCATTGCCTGCTGCTACTGGAAGGACGCAAACGACTGGGGCGCCGCCGGAGCGATCATTGTCGGCGCGATCTTCCCCGTGCTCTTCCTCGTGCTGGAGCAAATCGACGCGACTGAACCCTTCGCGAAGTGGATTGGCGCGAACGTCTCCGGCATCGCGGCGTACATACTGGCCGGAGTTGCGATGGTTGTTGGCTCGTTGTTGAAGAATGCGATTACGCCGAAAGGAGCGCACACATGAACACGGGCGGACACTGGTTCTGGTTCTGGCTGACGATGGCGTGCGTGGCGTGGTACTCGACCATTACCGTTTACGTCGCGATCAAAGGCGTTATCGACATTCAGGGAATGCTGAAGCGGCTTCGCGAGCAAGGGAATTCGGCGGAATGACCTCCGCTTCTGCGCGGCCGTTGACGCCGCCGTGACGTGTTCGTGCCGGTCAAGAGCGTTTCACAGCCGGCTGCACCGCGTGCTCGTCATCGTACTCGATCTTTTCGAGTATCGAGTGCGCGTACGACCCTCCTTTACCCTCCGAAGCAGCAGGGCTACGGAGGGCGGGTGACGACTCACGGACAGGAGCACGAAACAGACGGTGTGCTCAATCTTGAATTGCTCTAATTCTTCTTCCGGCGGTACGCCGCCGTCGACAGGATTAGCATCACCGCGGCGATCGGCGCGATTTCCGCCAAGCTCGCTTTGCTTGGCGCGGCCTTCGATGTCGTCGTGCCGATACATGAGAAACCCGGGCCCACGGTGTGGCGGAACGGTTCCGCCGCGCTGTTCGGATTGCCCGCCGCGTCGTGCGCAACACCCGCCGCGATGTCCGCGCCCACCTGCCCGGTGATACGGGCTGGAAGCAACCTGAAATCGAACTGCGTGTACGCCTTCGAGGCGGCCGCGAAGCCTTCGAGCGTGCAATTCACGAGCGTGATGTCCGCGGCGGTGAAGTCGCTCACCGGCTCGCTGAACGTCGCCGTCACGTCGATAATTCGCGTGATGTTGCTCGGTTCCGGCGTCGTCGAGGACATTGCTACGGTTGGCCCAATCCCATCGAGCGATCGCGAAAACGTCTCCGCTTCCCGGTTCGGATTGCCGCCCGCGTCTTCTGCCACGCCGCTACCGATATCCGCCGCGACGAGCCCGCTGCTCAACGGTACGAGGTTGAACGTGTACACGGCGCCGCTGCCATCAAAGTTCTTGACTGTCGCGTTCGTCGGAACGATATCGGTTTTCGTGAATCCCGTAACCGGCTCGCTGAACGTCACCGTCACCGGAATGGTCGTCAGGTTCGTCGGGTTGCTTGAACTCGATGTCATCGTGCACGTGGGTTCGGTCACATCGAAGTTCACGACCTGCGACCGTTCGGTGTCCGACAAACACGCGACCGCGGTCTCCGGCACAAGCGCCAGTTCCTCTGCCTTCGCGATGGCCTCGGCGATGCTGGGCTGTCCGCTCACGAGGTTCATCACAATCACCGTTGCGCCGGCATTGATGTCGATCTCGTACTCCCAGAACGGCTGCCCGTTGCCGTTCGCGAACGTAATACTCGATATTCCCTGGCGCCGGTTCGGCCCCTGAAACACGTGGCTCAGCCGCGGATCGGGCGACTTGCCGGCCGTGTAATCCTCGTACGAAACGACCCAGTCATCCGCGGTTGTCGCCACCAGCGGCGCCTGCGACGTCGCCGCGATTACGGTGTCCGATTCCGATCCCAGATTGTTCAATATCAGCAGCGAAGCCGTCGTGTCGCCGCCGTTATTCTTGATGATGTTGAGCCAACGGCAGAACGAATCGTCGTCGGGCACGAACACCTTGCGCTGCACTCTCAGCGAACCGATCGTTTGCGGCGCGAACTCGATCTCGCGTCCATCGCAAACGAACTCGACCGCGCCGTTCAGGTTATAGCCGGTTCCATCGACGAACAGATTGCTGTACCCGTTGAACGCGTCCGTGAGAGCGGTGGAAGTAGTCCCCCCTCCGCTCGTCGTCGCCGCCACCGCGCCCGTGAACGCAGCGTCCAGCGCCGCGCCCGAGGCGTTCGAGCTCGTCGCAAAGGTGACATCGGTATTTATAAGGAATTCGAGGCCGGACGCGTCGATCAGCGAAACGCTGCCGATTCCCGCCAAGGCGCAGGGAACCGCGGCCAGTAATCCTGCGAACCCCCACAAACTGCGGCGCAACATGGCTCTTCCCCTTCTCCGTACTTCACTACACAGTATACGCGAATGGCTCCCCCGTTACGCCACGCGCGATCATTTCTTACTCGACATCTGTAACGTCGCAAGGACGTGCGAAGGTGACATCTCGGGGCCTACGGCCGCGAAAACGCCCGTCGCGCCCGGGACCGCCAACTCGCCGATGGTGCGATAAAACGAGTTACGCTCCTTCGCGGTCGCGAAGCGTGCCTTCGCCCAGTCGCTGACGCAGCCCATCCCCTGCTCGCGCTCCAACACCGTATGGCCATGGAAAATCATTGCCGCCTCATACGCAGGCTCCGCCAGCGGTTGCATCTCGGCTGCGGCGAAATCGTCCGCGAGCCGTTGGCCGTACGCGTTGATTTCGGTCCCGACGAGAATGGGCATATCTCGATCGTGCGCGAGCGCAACAAATTCGTGCAACAATCGGACTTTCTTTGCGCGCGCATCAGGGTCGGTGATATTCCAATTGCGATCGGGAATGATATTCACCGCCGCAACACCGTTGGCCTGCATCAGATCGAGCATGGCCGCCATGTCCCGCTCGCCCGAACTTGTACCGTCCAACCACGCGTACGTGGGTACCGCCCCCGCGCCCGCGAAAAATCTGGCCACGTCCTTCAGCACCGGAAAGTCCGGTCCTTCCGGCTTCACATATCCCGCGCCGCCCGCTTTCATGACTTTGGAGCGAATCAGCGCCTGAAACACGGGCGGATCCTGAAACATGCCGATCAGTTTGTCGCCCGGCGCGTCCAACGTCCGCGACCAAAACTCCGCGCGGATCTTTTCGTCGGGGAACCGTTGCTGCGACTTGTTGTCGTACGCGATACACACATGCCGCTCGGTCGGATTGCCGTTCGGCGTCAGCGTCAGCACGTCGTTCTCGTAGTCCAACGCTACCGCGCCAAGCACGGCGTTTACGCGCTCGACGATCGCGCGCGTGCGCGACTGCGCCGTCTGTTTCAGCATCGGCAGCAGTCCCGGTTCGTGCAGTTTCGACGAGACGAATCCCGCGCCCATGAAATACGCGATGCCCGGCTCGCCCGGCGAGTTGATCTCGTGCGCGCCGTACTCCGGCACGTAGATGCGCGTCTCCAACCCCGCGCACGCGCGTAGGCCCAGCATCGCGCACGCGGAGAAGAACTCGTCGATGCCGTCCAACACGTCGAAATCGACCAAACCCACCGCCGCCAGCCCGTTTACGCGCGCCTTCCATGCGACGGCGGACGGCGACAACCCATAGCCATTGAATGAAAAGAAGGTGTGGCAATGCAGGTTTACGGCGCGGCCCATGGGAGGCAATTCGATGTCGCCCATGCGCGCGCGGTCCCACAGGGTTTCCAGCGCTTGCCGCCGGACACCCGGATCGAAGTCGTTCAACTGAAGCTCTATGACGTGTTGTGTTGCAGGCATGCGGTCTGAGTTCCCCCGTCAATACAAGTAGATTTCTAACGAATGATACACGAGCGCGCAGTGATTGTGGAGCCGTACGCGGAGGGAGGCAAATCTACTGGTGGCGCGCCAGAATCTCGTCGAGCTCCGTGCGCCACTCGCCGGAGAGCGCAGGCACGGACAACGCGCGGCGAATGCCGTCTACATCTATTGCATCGGTGTCGGAAAAGTGGATGATGTGGACGTCATGCACCGAGAGCCCGTGAGGGTCCGCCTCGATCAACTCGATCGCGTCGCCCGCCGCAACATCACCTTCTTCGACCACGCGCAGGTAGAATCCGCTGCGGCGGCTGCGAAGAAAGCGTTTCACGAATGCGGCGTCACCCATTTTGATGCCGAGCTTGAAGCACGGTACGCGCGGCTGCGTCACCTGCACCACCGCGGTACCGGCGCGGAACGTATCGCCGATACACACGTTGCGCTCGAGCATGCCCTCGACCGTCAGGTTCTCGCCGAACAATCCGAAGGGCATACGCTCGCGCTGAAGTTCTGTCTTCCAAAACGCGTAGTGCTCGACCGGATACGCGTAGACGGCCTTATCGGCGCCGCCGTGGAACCGCAAATCAGCCTGGCCGTCGCCATCGATGTTGAGCTTCCGCACCGCCACGCGGCCTTCGACCGGCTCCTTGAAAATGCCCGTCTCGACGGGCCCCTTCGGTCCCGCGACCGTCCGGGGCAGCGACACATTGAGGGAAATCAGACGCATGGGAATCCTTACCGATTCGCTGACGCAAAACTAACTGTTCATTGCGCTATGACAACGCATTTGATCCGGTATACTAACGCAAGCTGCGGATTGTCAGGCAACAAAGGAGACCTCCATGAACATCATCGACGCAATTCTTCAAGAATACCAACACGAGTCGGGCGTGACCCGCAAAGTACTCGAACGCGTCCCGGACGAACATTGGGCCTGGAAGCCGCACGCAAAATCCATGAGCATGGGCGAGCTCGCATCGCACCTTGCGGAAATCCACTGGTGGGCCGAAGGCACGATGAACGACGACGTTTGGGTTATGGACATGGCGACGTTCAAACCGTATGTCGGCGCGAACAAGGCGGAAGTCCTTGCGGCGTTCGACAAAAACGTCGCGAATGCCGCCGCCGCGATGAAGGGCGCCTCGAACGAGCACATGATGAAGACGTGGAGCATGAAAACGCCGGACGGCAACGTCATGATGTCCATGCCGCGCGTTGTCGTGATTCGTTCGTTCATACTGAACCACTCCGTACACCATCGCGGGCAATTGACCGTGTATCTTCGACTGAAGGACGTGCCGCTGCCGCAGGTGTACGGCCCCACCGCGGACGAAACGGCAATGGGACAATAAGCAGCGCACAGGGCGGCGCCGCGTGGCGCCGCCCTGTGTGCAAGTCCGTTATGCTTGCTTCGGCTTCTCGCCGAACGGCAATTTCGTCTCGCCCGGCCGCGCCAGCGCCGGCGCCGCAATGGGCCCGAACTCGAGCTTCTCGGGCATCGTGTTGTAGGGGCTGTTCCAGACTTCCTCCCACGTGAGAATGCGGCCGGTGTAGGCGGCCATGCGCGCGGCGATGCCCATCATCGTGCTTTTGCACATGTAGTCGCCATTGTTGATCGGTTCGCCCTTGCGGATCGACGCAAACAGCTCGTTGTGCTCGTTCTGGTACATGTCGTCTTTTTCCGTCGGTTCGTGCTGCCACGTCTTGCCGTCGCGGTACTCGATTTTGTGGTCCTGCAGATGTGCGATCCCTTTCGTGCCCATCACATGATCGTTCACGTCCGTGTCCGTGTTGTCCCACTGCCGGCACGAGCTGTACGCGCGCACGCCGTTCGCGTATTCGTACACCGCGTTGAAATGATCGTAGATGTTCCCGAACTTCGCGTCCGTGCGGACCGCGCGCCCGCCGTTCGCCCACACCTTCACGGGCGTCACGTCGCCCATGGCCCACGCGAGCTTATCGAGGCTGTGGATATGCTGCTCGACGTTGAAGTCGCCGGACAGCCAATCGTAGAAGTACCAGTTGCGGCACTGGAACTCCATGTCCGACCATTCGGGCAATCGGTCCTTCGGCGGCCACGGCGTGCCGGTGTTGTACTTTGTCTCCATCGCGACGATATCGCCGATGTCGCCGTCGTGGATGTGCTTCATGATGTCGCGCTTGGCGAAGTGGTAGCGGTAGCACAGGCCGGAGACAATCGATAGGTTCTTTGCTTTCGCCATCTCGCAGCTTTCAAGGACAGACCGCACGCCGGCCGGATCGACTGCAATCGGCTTTTCCACGAAGCAGTGTTTGCCCTGCTCGACGGCGTAGCGCAGGATCATCGGACGAAACGCCGGCGTCTCCCCCATTACCAGAACGTCGCACGAATCGATGACCTTCTTATACGCGTCGAACCCGGTGAACATGTGATCCTTGTCCACCTGGACCCGGTCGGCGATCGGGCTATAGCTCTTCAGCTTGTTCACCGCCCCGTCAATCTTGTCCGCGAACAGATCGCCCATCGCGACCAGTTTCGTATTCGGATCGGCCATCAACGCCTGTTGCGCCGCACCCGTGCCCCGGTTGCCGCTACCGGACAAACCGATGCGGAGGGCGCTATTCTCCGCCGCGTAGACGGAGTTTGCCGCGAGTATGCGGGTCGTCGCGGCGACGGCCGCCGCGCTGCCCGCGACGCGAATAAAGTCCCGGCGGGACGGATGTTCAGAGGTCGATTCCTTCATGAGAACTAACTCCCCTTGTGGGTCGTGGACACGTTTCGGCTGCGGATTCGCGCTCCGCAGCCAAGGATGCCGACATGGTAGTGAAACGCATGCCGGCATTGCCAATCGCTGCTACACGGGCTACTTCAAGTCACTCCGCATAGCCAGGTACTCCTATGGAGTGCGGCAGCAGAGTCCGCTTCGGATGGCGCTGCCGCCTTGGCTTCCGGCGGAGCCGGGTCCCGGGCCGACAGACACCGCACCATTCCAGAGAGCAGCGCTGTGAGGACCAAAGCGGTAGCGCCGTCCATCTTCGCAAAGCCTCGGTGGACTCTGCTACCGCACTCCACATGGTCGCGTGATTGTTCGCAATGCGGCGACGGAGTCTTCCGTGCCCCTATTCCATAGGCCAGCGTGTTGCACTGGATTGACCACAAGACACGCGAATGGGGTGGGATTCCGACTTTTGCGAAACGAGGGTGAATCACTTGTCTACATCATAGAGCTTCCGGTGCATACGGGGTTGCCACTGCCGACTTTTGCCCGCATTGTCACCTCATTTCACTCTTACTTCTCCTTTGTTTTGTCAACCAAACAGGGGTCGTTTCGCATTTCTTTGACACCTTCTTCCCTTCACACCTTCACACTTTCCCCCTCGTTCCCCACTCGCTATTCGCTACTCGCTTTCCGAGTGCAACGCGGTGGGCTAAGAGATGAGGGCACCTCACAAGTGCACGGGCACGTGAGGGCGCTCGGGGACGCCTGCGGCGGTGCGGAGTGCGCCGTACGCCGTTTCGAGGTGGCGGCGCATGCGCGCGATGTCGGGCATCGCCGCGGCATCGGCAATCACGGACACCGCGAGGGTCTGGTTGTAGGTGAGGATGCCGAAGGTGACGCTGACCTCGGGCGCGACAGGAAGGTACGGATAGTAGGCCGTCATGCGGCGGCCAAGGAGGTACAGAGGGATTTGGGGGCCAGGTACATTCGTGACAACGGTGTTGATCGCCGGGAAGCCGGAGAACGTAGTGAGCAACGTCGAAACAGCAGGCATGCGCGTGAGGCGGCCCACCGCGGACTGGAGCATTGGACCGGCCTGAATGGCGCGAAGGGCGCCATGCAGCGCGTGGGCGATGTGTATTTCCTTCAGGCGCGTCGTGTGCGCGTGGACGCGTTCAAACAGTTCGATGGGGTCGTCGATCCCGAGCGGGATTTGCACGGGCAGCATCGAGACTCGGTTGCCCATCTGGCCGCGCTCGTGTTCGTGACGGAGACTGACGGGAACCATGACGCGGAGCGTCTTGCGGTCGGGGCGGACGCCGTGCGCCTTCAGGTAGCGGCGGACAGCCAAGCCGACGACGGTGAGCATGACGTCGTTGACCGTGCCGCCAAGCGCCGCGCGGACCGCGCGGACTTCCGCAAAGGAGTGTTCGCACCACGCGAGGCGCTTCCTGCCGGAGAGGCGGTGGGCGTTGAACGGCATCCGATCGATAGGCAACGAGAAGGTGCGGACGACACCCAAGACCTCTTTCCATGTGGTGAGGGTGGTGTCGAACGACAACGATTCGAGGAACTTTGCCGCGCCTTGCTTGGCTTCCGTCCAACGAGTCACTTCTTCGACAGCGGTGTCCCAGAGCGCGTCGAGGATGGGACGGGCCGAAACGTCATTTCGACGCGGACGGTTGTCGGTGACGGGAACGTCTATCGGCTTGCGTCGGTGGTCGTGCATGACAGCGCCTAGCTCGACGCCGGTTATCCCATCGGCGAGGCAGTGATGCACTTTTGAAATGATGGCGGAGCGGCCGCCCTCGAGCCCGTTGACGAGATAGAGTTCCCACAGCGGCTTGTCGCGGTCGAGCATCTTGCCAAGGATGCGCCCGGACAAGGCACTCAGTTGCGATACCGTGCATTGCGCCGGCGCAGTGACCTCGAAGATGTGCCGGAAAATGTCGAAGTCCGGATCGGCGCGCCAGGTCGGATAGCCGAGGTGCAGCGGAGTCGGAACCATAACCTGCCGGTAGCGCGGGAGCAGGTGCAGGCGGGACGCGACGTGCTTCACAAAGCGCGCGAGCGAGATGCGTCCGTCGTAGATACAGACGCTCCCAATATGCATCGGCGCGACGGGGGATTCGATGTCAATGAAGATCGCGTCGAGCGCGCTGAAACGGCGCGGCAGTTTCGTGTGGGCCATTGTGGGTCCCCCAAGTTGGCCCGTAGACATAATCAGGGTAGAACGAATCGGGAAAAGTTGCAAGTTGAATACTTGTGTGGACGTAAACCGTCTACACGTAGAGGCCATCGCGGGCTGACAAGCGCAGTGGGGATACGTACAATGCGCCGACGAGGGGTGAACTGAAGCATGTCGAATTCCGCTACAAAATTCGTGCTTGCCATCGACCTGGGTACGGGCGGGCCGAAGATCGCGCTGGTGTCCACGCGCGGGGAAATCGTTGCGCACGAGACGGAGGACCTTGCGATCACGTTCACGCCGGACGGCGGCGCGGAGCAGGACGCCAACGAGTGGTGGAATTCCGCGGTGCGCGCGACGCGGAGGATTTTGGAGCGAAGCGAAGTGCCGCGCGAGGATATCGTAGCCGCGAGTGTGACGACGCAGTGGTCGCTGACCGTGCCGGTGGACAAGGACGGCGAGCCGGTCTCGAACGCGATCTGCTGGATGGACACGCGCGGCGCGAAGTATTGCAAGGCGCTGAGGGACAGCCCAATCAAGATTGCGGGATGTGGTCCGGTAAAGTTGTGGCGCTGGCTCCGGATTACGGGCGGAATGCCGCAGGATTCGGGAAATGATTCGCTCGCGCACGTGTTGTTTCTGAAAAACGACCGGCCCGACGTGTATCGGGCAGCGCACAAACTGCTCGAACCGATGGACTTTTTCACGCACCGGCTTACCGGCAG
The DNA here is from genome assembly GCA_013359265.1 of Candidatus Hydrogenedentota bacterium. NCBI lineage: Bacteria > Pseudomonadati > Candidatus Hydrogenedentota > Candidatus Hydrogenedentota bacterium. The sequence goes on along the minus strand of JABWCD010000014.1, from coordinate 83,261 downwards.
GTTCGCTGCGTGTTACGGCGGGGTGTTTGCGCTGTGGGTGGCAGACATGCGCGACGCGAACAGGCTTCTCTATCACGACGGATTGATGAAGATGGCAGGCATCGACCGCGAGAAGTTGGCGGACCTCGTGCCGCCCTTGACGGTGTTGGGCAATTTGACCGAGCGCGCTGCGAATGAATTGGGACTGCACACCGATGTGCAGGTGATAGTCGGAACGGGCGACAATCACTCGTGCACCATCGGCTCCGGCGCGGTGCGCGATTACGAAGGGCACGTGTACGTGGGAACCACATCGTGGCTCGCGTGCCATGTGCCGTGGAAGAAACTCGATATCTTCCACATGCTGACGACGGTGCCGGCGGCAATCCCCGGGCGCAATATCGTGATGGCGCAGCAGGGCACCGGCGGAGAATGTTTTAAGTGGCTGAAGGACAATGTTCTCTTCGCGCCTGGCGAGGCGCCGGCGGATGCCTTCGAGCAAATGAACGATCTGGCGAAGACCGTTCCGCCGGGAAGCGACGGGCTGATGTTCACGCCATTTCTTACGGGCGCGATGACGCCGGTGGACGACCATTACACGCGCAGCGCATTCGTGAACCAGACGCTGAAGACGACGCGCGCGCATTTCTGTCGGGCGGTGATGGAAGGGGTGTCGTACAATTTGCGGTGGCTGTTGCCGCACGTCGAGAAGTTCATCGGGCGGCGCTTCGAGTCGCTCAGTTTCATCGGTGGCGGCGCGCAGTCGGGCACGTGGTGTCAGATCATGGCGGACGTGTTGGACAGACCGATCCGCCAAATCGAGGAACCGCGCCAGGCGAATGTGCGCGGGGCCGCGCTGCTCGCGGCGATGGCGCTGAAATACATTACATTCGAGGAAGTATCTGCCGCCGTTCAAGTGCAAAAAACGTACTTGCCCTGCAACGAAAACCGCTTAGTATATGGACGTATGTTTAAGGAGTTTGAGTCATTCTATGGCGGGAACAAAAGTATGTTTCGGCGGATCAATGGCGTTCAACACAAATAGTTCGCACAAACATGAGTGGGCCAATGGCGCGCGCGCAATCTTCATCGTGGCCATGTGCTATTGCGGGTGCGGACATCCCCCAGAATGCTACCCACCGAACCCTGAAGATTTGATCGCGCCGACTTCGGCACAACGCGAAGGTCTTCAAAGATTCTTTGCCGCGCTGGGTCACAAGTTACCAACGGAGTCGAGTGTCTCCATAAGACGCCGTGGTTCGCCCTCGCTTGCTTTGCCGGAAGCATCTATCTATTGGGAACCGACCAGCCTTCCGGTATTGCGGGGGAGCGCAATAAAAGCACGAGAATCGGACGGGATGGTGACTGCATTCATTACAGGCGACCCTTTTCATGGTCCGCCTGGGTTTGCAGCCGAAGTAGATGAGGACGTGCCGGAGGCCACGGCGTGGGCGGCGGCCGAACCCGTCCTGCGGTATTATGGCCTGTCTACATCGCGCGTTGAGTACGAACTGAAATTGGAGGATTTGTCGACGGGCCGTTCGTGGCGAGTCTCGACACAAGACAATACACACGACCCGTCAAATATGGCCAATGTCGAAATTACTGTTTCGGCGACGACGGGCAAAGTAATCGCAGTGAGATATGGACCCATCCTGCAGAATAGCCAAAAGTAGGGCAAGCAACCGGCAGTACGCGGATAATCCGCTCTGCTGCGAATCGCGAGAGGAGTTAATAGATGTCGGACAATGGGCACGGCCCGCTCGATCTGGAACAAGCGCTGCACCCGTATCGCGGGAAGTTTAGCAGTCATGCGAAGTTGCCGGCGGCGGGGGTGAGCCGCGCGGATGTGCTACAGGAAATGGAAACGATTGCGGGGCTCGAGGAGAAGCGCTGGCGCGAGGGGTACGCGTCCGGCTCGGTGTATCACGGCGGGCAAGAACACATTGAATTCCTTAACAAGGTGTACGCGCTGAATTCGCAGGCAAACCAATTGCACGCGGACATCTGGCCGAGCGCGTTCAAGTACGAAGCGGAAATCGTGTCGATGGTCGCGCACATGCTCAACGGCGAGGCAACGGGCGCGCCCGTTGGGAGCGAGGGCGGTGTGTGCGGGTGCGTGTCATCCGGCGGGACCGAGAGCATTATGCTCGCGATGAAGACCTACCGCGATTGGGGCCGCGCGACAAAGGATATCACCGAACCAGAGATGGTAATTCCCGTGTCGGCGCATCCCGCCTTCGACAAAGCAGCGCAGTATTTTGGGATCAAGCAGGCGAAGTATCCGCTCGATGCGGCGTTCCGCGCGGATGTGAAAGCCGCCGAAGCAGCGATCACGAAGAATACCGTGGTCATGATCGGCTCCGCTCCAAATTTTCCGTACGGGACGATCGATCCGATTGAACAATTGGCCGAACTGGCACGTGAGCGTGGCATCGGTTTTCATACCGATTCCTGCCTCGGCGGGTTCCTGCTGCCGTGGGCGGAGAAGTTGGGGCATCCGGTACCGCCGTTCGATTTTCGTGTGCCGGGTGTCACGTCGATGACGTGCGACACGCACAAGTACGGGTACGCCGCAAAAGGCACGTCGGTGGTGCTGTATCGCAACGCGGAATTGCGCCGGCACCAGTACTTCACGACGTCGGATTGGCCCGGCGGCCTCTACCACTCCCCCACGTTCGCGGGCAGCCGGCCGGGCGGGTTGAGCGCGGCGTGTTGGGCGGCGCTAGTGACCATGGGCGAAGACGGTTACCTCAACGCGACGAAATCCATCCTGGATGCGGTCGATGTGATGAAGGCGGGGGTGCGTTTGATTCCTGAACTGCAGCTCTTCGGCGAATCGGTCGGGGTGTTCGCCTTTGGTTCGGATCAAATTAACTCTTACGAACTGCTCGATGCGATGTCCGCAAAGGGCTGGGCGCTCACGGGACTTCAGTTCCCGCCGGGCATCCACGTCAGCCCCACGCTGCGTCACGCGCAGCCGGGAGTCGCCGAACGGTTCATTCGGGATCTGAAGGACGCCGTCGCGCACGTGAAGGCACACCCGAATCCCGAAGGCGGCATGGCGCCAATCTACGGCATGGCGGCGACGGTCCCGGATCGGGCAGTCGTGCACGATCTGCTGAAGAGCTTTATGGACATGTATTATCAAGTCTAGATCACTTTTCGGTGAAAGAAGGCGCTATAATTACAGCATCTGCTGGAGACTTAATCCATGACACAAGCACTTGAGAAAGCAATTGCAGCGCTCCAGGTCATTTCTGACGAAGAGCAGGACGCGATTGCCGCATTGATCATGGAGGAGTTGGCTGACGAACAGCGCTGGGACGATGCGTTTTCGAATTCACAGGAAGTCCTGTCGCGCATGACAAAGGAAGCGCGCGAAGACGCACAATATGGTCGGGTTAGGGAAGCCGGAATAGACGAACTGCGAAGTCGATCTTAACGGACGGCTTCCGGGCAATGTTCAAACGACTGCCGAATGACGTGAAGACACTCGCGCGAAGATCCTACAGGCCTTGGTGGACCAATACGATGCATCCAAGTCAACACTTCGAACGCATTCATGCTAATGAGCCGTTACATTCCGTGCGTATTGGGAAGGGGTGGCGTGCGGTTGGGTTGGTTGAAAACGACTCAATTACGTGGATTTGGATTGGGTCACACGGCGATTACGATCAACTTCTCCGCAATCAGTAGCCGCCCGGGAGAATAACATGATGAGAACGGCAATATGTGTCCTGACCGCCTTGGTGCTCGCGATTCAAGTCGAAGCAACTGGTAATCGAAATGTTCGCATTGTGAGTATTGGATTCAGCGCAAGGCCGGTAGCGCAATTTCTGGATGTCGTAAAGCGAGAGGCAGCCAAAGGCGCGGACCTGATTGTATTGCCGGAGACGTGCACGGGCAATGAAAAACCGGAGGCCGTAGACGGTCCTGCGATCCAGGCGATGCAGGCGGTTGCGCGAGAGCATAAGACGTATGTCGTCTGTCCAATCGATCGGATGAAGGGAACGACGCGGCTGAACACGGCGGTGTTGATCGATCGCGCGGGTAGCGTGGCGGGCATGTATGACAAGGTGTACCCGTACTTCTCGGAGTACGACCTGAAACCTCCGGTAACGCCGGGTACCGACGTTCCCGTGTTCGACACGGACTTCGGCAAGCTGGGGATCGCGATTTGTTTCGACGTGAACTTCCCGGACGTATGGCAGCAGTTAGCGGACAAGGGCGCGGAAATCGTGGTCTGGCCAAGCGCGTATTCCGCGGGATCATCGTTGCAGGCGCACGCGCTGAACCATCACTTCTATATCGTGACGTCCACGCTGCTGGCGGATTGCATCGTCTACGACATCACCGGCGAGTTGCTGCTCAGCGAAAAGCGCGACGATATCAACGTGTCGCGGATCACGCTCGATCTCGACCGGGGAATCTATCACCAGAACTTTAATATGGACGGACGCGATCGGCTTTTGAAAGAACACACCGGTGAGGTCGCGCAAGAAAAATGGCTCGACAAGGAGCAGTGGTTTGTCCTGCGGTCGACAAAGCCGGGCGCAAGTGCCCGGGCGCTTGCTAAAGAATACGGCATGACCGAACTGCGCGATTACAAGTCGGCAAGCAGGAAGAAGATCGACGCGATGCGTCAAGAAAACGTCGCGCGATCGGCGAAATGATCGCGCGCAGTTCTCCTCTCCTGCGTCTCGTCGTAATCTTACTGTCAATACCACACGCGCATGCTGAATTCCCGCTTGCCGGCGAATGGCCGTGCGCCGGACGCAATGCCGGACTGGATGCACATTCTCCGTTGAAGGGCAATATCACCGCGCCCACCGTTGTTTGGAAACATGGCATCGGCAGTATCGAGTCGTATTTGGCGATCACTCCTTCCACCGAAACGACTGTTGTGAAACTTCCCACCCTGGCGAACGCCCCGGTTCCGGATTATGCCTCGTCCGACCACTGGGGGCTGCGACCGCCGCATGGAAATGTCGCAGGACGCGACCAATCCATCCCGCGCGATGCGCACGTGACGTATGCGGACGCGCTGCCGGACCTTCCGGGGCTGGAAAAGTTCGAAGTGCGCCGCACCGGAACAGTCGCGTGTTTCGCGTGGGAAAACGGCGCATGGTCGCAGGTGTGGGAGACAGCAAGGCAGGACTTCGGCGATTCGGTGCAGATGCTGCCGATCGCGGGCGACTTCGACGCGGACGGGAAACTGGACCTTGCGTTCCTCCCTTGGTGGCAATTGATCGTTCTCGATGCAGCGACGGGTGAGCAGAAGTACGCGTGCCGGTTTACCGAGGGCCGCAGCTACGGGTATTTCGGCGCGCACGATCTCGACGGAAACGGAACGCAGGAATTCGTCGTGATGGCGGATTTCGCGAAACACATCGATGTGCTGGGATTTCGCGATGGGAAGCTGACGTTGCTCTGGCAGCGGCCCATCGAGTTGGACATCTCCGATCCGCGGAAAATTCTGCGCGTAAACCCCGATTGCGTCACCGACGTGGATGGCGACGGGAAGAAAGAGATCATCGCGTGCGGGTACAACGATCGCGCCGCGGCGGCGTGGGCCATTACGGTCCATGACGGGATGACGGGCGATGTGCGTGCCGAGTGGACGAACGTGTTCTTAAGTGGTGTCGTTGACGTGGACAGCGACGGCGCGGCGGAGTTGCTCGCAACGCGGTGCAGTGGCAATGGCGTTCCGGAAACGGCAGGTGCGTTTATTCTCGATTATCGAAACGGGCATTGGGACACCGCCTGGGAAGACGCAACATGTGGCTGGCAAATGTCGGAAAAGCCGCTTTCACTCAATATCAACAGCGGTGCAACGTTCGCGAATCGCACTGCGCTCGTGCGCAGTGCCGGGGACGGCGCGTTCGCGGTCTTTAGACGAGCCGGTTCGACGCGTCAGAAATCGCTTGTGATGTCGCGATGGAGCGAGTCCGGTTTCGCACCGGTGTACGAAGCGCGCGGCGAGGATATCGACGCGATTGCGATTGGCGACTCTGGCGCTACGCTGGCGCGCGCGGTTTACGCAGACGAACCGTCCGCGCACCTTGAAGTCTCGAACGCCAGCGTGACGGTAATTGAATCGCGAAAGGCGCCGGTTGCCACAGCGCCCGTCGCCGTTGCGTACTGCGAACGGTCTAAGTCCCGCTATGTGATCGCGTGCGGGCACGGCGAGTCCATCGTGGCGTTCCGTGTTGACGGCAAGGAATTAGAAACGGCCTGGCGGGTATCTGGCCGCGGCCAGAGCATAAGCTGGCCGCAGACGCTTGGGCCCGTTGTTGCGGATTTGCGTGGTGACGGCGGGCGGCAGGTGGTTTACGCGACGCAGAGTCCCGCGGGGTGCGCGCGGATAGTCGCCCGGGAGATCGAAGGCGATGTTGTGTGGACGCACGACTTTGCGCAGATTCCCGGAACGCCGCCGGTGTGGAATTCCGGCGGCGCGATACTGTGGCGCGCGGGCCATTTCACTTCGAGGGAACGGCAGGACGTGCTCGTTACGGTGCGGCGTTCGATGATGCACAGCGACGAGACGGCATTGTTGTCGGGTGTGGACGGTCGCGAAATCTGGCGGCGCAACCGGCAAAAGAACGAAATGCACAACCGCGGCGTAGGCGGAGTACCGTTTGCGCTCGCGGATTTCAACGACGATGGTTTAGACGATCCCGCCACGTTCTACCCAAGCCAGTTATACACCCTCGCGGGAAACACCGGCGCGAACATCACCTTCACGAACACCGTTTGGCCGCAAGTGGGACCGAACCCCGTATACTTCGGCATCTCCATCGCACGCGATCTGGATCGCGACGGCATCGCGGAGATCGTTATGGCGGGCAGTCAAATGACCGGCGCGATCAAACGCGACGGAAGCTTGCTGTGGCACGACGCCGTCGGGACGTCGCCAAATACGTTTGCGTTCGGCGATTTCGATGGCAATGGCAAGGAAGAAATCATCGGCATCGTATACCCGGATGGCGTTCGCTGTTACGATGCGATGACGGGTTCCGTAATCTGGAAACTCGCCCCGCCAACGAATGAAACTCCGACCGGCGCGGCGAGCGCAGACATCAATTCCGACGGGATTGACGAGGCAATAGTATCCGCAGGCTCGACCTTATACAGCATCGGCCACGATGCGAAAAACAGCGCCGGCACAGTTCTTTGGTCACTTTCCTTCCCGGCAGCTATTGGTCCCCCGGCCATCGCTGCCACTGACGCTTCAGGCACCGCCTCCATACTTGTCACCGGCCAGGACGGCCAAATCTACTGCGTTCGTTGAAAGAATTCCGAATGGTCCGAATGGCTTCCGACTTCTGGCTCCTGACTCCTGACTCCTTTCTTCGGTATACTTATCTCGTAAGCAGGCCGGACGGCCGCGGCGTCCTTGTGGCGTCGAGGAAAGTCCGAACTCCACAGGGCAGGGTGCTTGGTAACGCCAAGGCGGGGCGACCCGACGGAAAGTGGAACAGAAAGCATACCGCCTACGTTACGCGTTTCGCGTGACCGGCAAGGGTGAAATGGTGCGGTAAGAGCGCACCAGCAACCTGGCAACAGGTTGGCTCGTCAAACCCCACCCGGAGCAATTCCAAATAGGGGAGCAATGGAACGGCCCGTTCCGCTCCCGGGTAGGAAGCTTGAGGCGCGCGGCGACGCGCGTCCCAGATGAATGGCCGTCTCAGGGCCGCAAGGCCCCAGACAGAATTCGGCTTACAGGCCTGCTTACGACTTGCGTTTTCTCGGCCCTTTGGATGCCGTGGCGACTTTGCGTCGTGTCTTGGATGGCCGGGAGATGATACGGCGTCCCTTCTTACGCTCCTCTTCTTGTCCTCGGCGCAAGTCGTCGAAGATAGCCTTAATGTCATACCCGAACCGGGCGGCATGTTCGCGGCGGATTTGACGAATCTCTTCGACGATCGGGTCTATCCACAGCTTATTCATCGACTATCAACTCCTCTGGCGTACATATTATACACGGGGAGTACCCGCCATTCCTGCACAACCTGTCAATTGCCGTTCTCAATTCAGCGTTTGCAATGTGACGGCAATTCCACGTCACAAGATAGGCAGCGCCATACACTGTGGCGGCGGCAATATGGGTTGCATCACCCATGAAAGTCGCCGGCACGATACGCTTCAACACCAAGCGCCGGGCCAACGCCATCACCTCGTCATTAACGTCAAGAACAGGCATACCGACTGTCAACTCGATCCGCCTTCTTGCGGCGGCTCGATCGCCAGCCTCGATTTCTCGCAGGACCTGCTCCGAGATCACGAATTTGAAATACTTGCGCTGCGTGTCCCACCACTGCCGCGTAATGACCTGGTGTGCCTTGATGATAGGATCGCGACTCGGGCGCGCAGCCAAGTAACTGAAGATAGTCGATTCGATGTAGACCCGTGATTTCACGGCAGGAATCGTTTCGTTCGACTCGAATTCATGTGCCCACCATACTACTCGACGCTTTTGAGTTTCGGAAATTCTTCGATTTTGGCTGCTTTACTGCGCGTGCGGCAAGGGTGAAATGGAACGGCCCGTTCCGCTCCCGGGTAGGAAGCTTGAGGCGCGCGGCGACGCGCGCCCCAAATGAATGGCCGTCTCAAGGCCGCAAGACCCTAGACAGAATTCGGCTTACACGCCTGCTTACATTTGACCCAGTTAGGGAATAGAGGCTGTCATCGCGTCGAGAAGTTCGCGTCTACCAAAGGTCCGTGCCAATTCCAAGGGTGAATACTGCTCCTGCGAATTTGAGGGGATGCATGTAGGATCGGCGCCGAAAGCAACGAGAAGTTCTACAGCGCTAATTAGCATCGGCATTAAACATTCCCGTTCTTCTTCCAGCGACAAAGCTGCACCGACGATCACGCTCAAGGGTGTGCCAAATTTACTGTCAATATTGGCATCGGCACCCGCACGCAACAACGCCTCTACTATTGATAAATAGACGTCCGGCGTCGCAGCCCTATTTAGGCGTCCATCATCCCCATGCACCGTGAGATACATCATCGCCTCGACTAGCGGCGGAAAAGTATAATCGCCTTCGGGTTGTCCATTGGGGTTTACGCCTTGGTCCAATCCCAATTTCACTACACGCAGATTCCCCGTTCTAACTGCAGGACCGAGATTGTGCAGTTTGCCTCCTTGGCTTAGGATAAAATCAAAAGCATCGGACACATGCGCGCTACCTGCATAGTCAAGCACTGAGTATCCAGTTGCGTCCACATAGTTGATGTCCGCGCCCTTGTCGAGCAACAACTCCAACGATTCGATCGAGCCTGCAGTGGCAGCGGAGCGCAGCCCCAAGTCAGGTGACCCGCCATATTCCAGCACGATTTCGACAATCCTTGGATAATCATTGTACGAGCCTGGCCATGCTTCGTCTGCAATAGCTCCATTCTGCAAGAGAAACTCAACCATATCTGCATGCCCCTTCATGGCCGCTTCGGTCACGGGAGGCGACATAAATTGGTTCCTGTCGTCCGCGGTCGCGCCATGTGCCATTAGCAGTCGTGCCATTTGCACATTTCCGGTTTGCGCCGCAACTGGCATTAGCGGACCCGGAATTGTTCCTATTGACGAAATTCTCATGATGTAACCGTTGCGTGCACCAACACCCAATAGATTGAATTGGAGCCGTTTTCGTGCTAATTCAACATTGCCGGATTGTACCGCCTTTTCGAGCGTGACGTACTGCTTAAGATAAATGGTGGGCACGCTTGTCAGAATTAGGAGCATGATAACGCTCCAGATAATCGGCCGATTCATACATCGGAAATGCGTGGGAACAGCAGGCCAATATCTTGATGCCCTTCCGCAACCGAGCCAGATCACTAGATTGAACGCTACCAACGTCCAAAAGACCACAAATGCAAAAACAACGCCGCCATCAGTCATCGTGCGCCAAAACGTAATTCGGTCAAAATGGTCATCAAACGTGACTATGAAGTATGTCGCTCGCGGAGTTATGACCGCAGCAGGCAACAAAATTAGCGCGGCCGCAATTCGCTGAGCCGCGCGCCCTCCTCGGGTTCGCAAGACGGCGATAGCGATGGGTACAAGAATTGGTGTCCAGTACCCCAAAACGAGCAGAAGTCCGAACAGATCGCCCATGGGGATATATTAAAGCACAAAGTGGCTCTGTGTACTAATACGCATTAGGCGCTCAACGTCGATTAGGTCACGCCGCTTTCGGCGCGAGCGATAAGCCTTCCTTCCCATTTGCATCCACCAACACCCAGTCGCCCTCCTTCACCCGGCCTTCGAGGATTTCGATGGCGAGCGGGTCGAGGACCATGCGTTGGATGGCGCGTTTGAGGGGGCGGGCGCCGAACGCGGGGTCGTAGCCGTGCTCGGCGAGGATGTCGCGCGCGGCGTCCGTGAGTTCGATGGCGATCTTTTTATCTTCGACGCGTTTGAGCAGGCGCTTGATCTGCACGTCCACAATCTTGCGGATGTGTTCACGTTCGAGCGGGTGAAACACGACGATGTCGTCAATGCGGTTTACGAACTCGGGGCGGAAGTGCCGTTTGAGCACGCCGAGCACGTGCTCGACCTTTTCGTCGTAAGTGCCGTCGGTTTCCTGGAACACTTCGCTGCCGATGTTCGAGGTCATAATGACCACGGTGTTCTTGAAGTCCACGGTGCGGCCTTGGCTGTCGGTGACGCGGCCGTCATCGAGTAGTTGCAGCAAGACGTTGAAGACGTCGTGGTGCGCCTTCTCGATCTCGTCGAACAGGATGACGCTGTAGGGGCGGCGACGTACGGCCTCCGTGAGCTGTCCGCCTTCTTCATAACCGACGTATCCCGGCGGTGCGCCGATGAGACGCGACACGGAAAACTTCTCCATGTACTCGGACATGTCGATGCGGACCATCGCGTTTTCGTCGTCGAACAACAACTCCGCGAGCGCGCGGGCAAGTTCGGTTTTACCGACGCCGGTTGGACCGAGGAAGATAAATGAACCGATGGGCCGGTTCGGCTCCTTCAAACCGGCGCGTGCACGGCGCACGGCGTCGGACACGACGCGGATGCCGTCCTTTTGTCCGATGACTCGCTCGGAAAGCCGCTCCTCCATCTTGAGCAGCCGTTGCATCTCCCCTTCCATCATTTTGGTGACGGGGATACCGGTCCAGTTCGCGACGATTTTTGCGACGTTTTCCTCGGTGACTTCCTCTTTGAGGAAGCTGCCTTTTTTCTGTACTTCGGCGAGGTGCTTGTTTTCTGCCTCGATTCTCTTCTGCAGCTCGGCGATGGTGCCATAGCGCAATTGCGCGACCTTATCGAGTTGGCCCGCGCGCTCGGCGATTTCTTCCTGGCGCTTGGCCTCGTCGATTTCATTCTTGATCTTGCGGATGCGCTCGATGACGTCTTTTTCCGCCTGCCACTGGGCCTTCTTCGCGTTCAACTCTTCGCGTAGGTTGGCGAGTTCGTGCTCGATGCCTTCGCGCTGTTCGCGGCCCGCCTTATCGGTTTCCTTTTTCAGCGCGAGGTGCTCTATCTCGAGTTGGCGGATGCGGCGATCGAGCACGTCGATTTCGTAGGGCATCGAGTCGATCTCGATGCGCAGACGCGAGGCAGCCTCGTCGATCAGGTCGATCGCCTTGTCCGGCAGGAAGCGGTCGCTGATATAGCGGTGGCTCAAAACCGCCGCCGCCACGAGCGCGGTGTCCTGAATGCGTACGCCGTGGTGGACCTCGTAGCGCTCCTTCAGGCCGCGCAGGATCGCAATCGTGCTTTCGACGTCCGGTTCGCCCGCGTAGACGGGTTGGAAGCGGCGTTCGAGCGCGGCGTCCTTTTCGACGTGCTTGCGGTACTCGTCGAGTGTGGTTGCGCCAATGCAGTGGAGTTCGCCGCGCGCCAAGGCCGGTTTCAGCATGTTGGACGCGTCCATCGCCCCTTCCGCGCCACCGGCGCCGACGAGCGTGTGTAATTCATCGATAAAGAGAATGATGTTGCCTTCGCCTTCCTGCACTTCGCGCAGGACGGCCTTCAAGCGGTCTTCAAATTCCCCGCGAAATTTCGACCCGGCGATGAGGGCTCCGAGGTCCAATTGCGCGATGCGCTTGTTCTTGAGACTTTCGGGCACGTCCCCGGCGACGATGCGCTGGGCGAGACCCTCGACGATGGCGGTCTTGCCCACGCCGGGTTCGCCGATGAGCACGGGATTGTTCTTCGTGCGGCGGGACAGCACTTGAATGACGCGGCGAATTTCCTCGTCGCGCCCGATAACGGGGTCGAGCTTGCCGGCGCGGGCGAGTTGCGTAAGGTCGCGGCTGTATTTCGCGAGGGCTTCGTACGTTTCTTCGGCGTTCGGATCGGTCACGCGCTGCGTACCGCGCACGTCCTTTAACGCCGCGAGCACCGCATCGTGCGTCACGCCTGCCGACCTCAGAATCTCGGACACCGCATCCCCTCGAACGTCGATCATGCCGATGAGCATATGCTCGGTGCTGAGGTATTCGTCCTTGAGTTGCTGCGCGACTTTCCAGCCGGCGTCGAGCACGCGCTGGGCCGCTGTGCTGAGACCGGGCATGCCCGCCGCGCCACTGACGTGCGGCAACTGCGCCATGCGCTGCTGCACCTGCCCGCGCACCGCGTCTACGTGCACGCCCATCCGCTGAAGAATCGAGCCAACGACGCCCCGCTCCTGCGCGAGCAAAGCATCCAGCAAGTGCAGCGGAGTCAACTCCGGGTTGCCCTTCTGCGACGCGAGGTCTTGCGCTTCTGCCAGCGCTTCCTGGGCTTTAATGGTCAATTTGTCCAAACGCATTTCGGCAATTTCCTTTTGACAGACGAATTCACCGAATCAAAGGCAAAAGCCGTACCAACTTCCAACGACGGCAAACCAACGAGTTATGTAAAGTGTACACTGCCAACTGTTTCAATTTCGGCCATACCCGGTCTATTATTAAACACATCTGGGGCCGAAGGTTTACCCAAATCGGGTCCCGAGTTGCTGGTTCGCGCATTCCCTGCGCACGGGAGACCGAGTTAATGTATATCAACGTTTGCTGCTGACGTCGGTCAGGCCTTGGAGGAAGAGTCCGGTGTAATTGATGCGCAGAAATCTGTATTGCGCCGGGAGCGTTAGAGCGATCGCCCACGTGCATGCGGCGCCTGGCACAATCGCGATGCGCAGTGAAGCGAGGAGGCAACAATGCCAAGTCTATTGATTCAAATCTGGAATTTCATAACAAGCCTTCTTTGGTACATTGTATTTCATGACATTATCGACATTGTTTTCATGAACAACCCATAACGGCGCCGGTCAGTTCGTCAAAGTCTCATTACGCCCGGAGCTGTTCTCCGCAGTTACGAGAAATGCCTCCGCGCGAAGTATCTCCGTATTCTTCCCTTGCTGCACCTCCTCCGCAACCGGCTCGACGATGACATCCGGATCGATACCATTAAACTCAATCGGCTTGCCGTCGGCGCGCACGCGGCTGCGCGTGGCCATGATCACGCTGGCGACGCCTGACGGAAACGACCATTTCCGTTTCGCGCTGGATGACCCCGCCGTTTTCGTACCGAAGATGCGCGCCCCCGTGTGCTCCGCGATATCGCGCGCAAGCGTTTCGCCCGCGGAGATGCAGCCCGCGTCGATGATCACCGCGACGGGCCTGGGAATCGACTTCACATTCGCGATGAGAGCCTCGTCGTAGCCCCCGCCGCCGTTTCCGCGCAGGTCTACGATCCATCCCTTCGTATCCGTCACGCGCTCGAGCGCCTGCTTGACGCCTTCCGCGACACCCTGATCCACGCGCCGCAGGTACAAGTATCCAACACCGCTGTCCAGCCTCTTAAAGAAACACGACCGGCCGAAGGCCATCGTGTTTTCGGGAAAGTTGTAGGTATGCGGCCAACCGCGCGCCTCGGTGTCGCACGTCACCGAAACCTCCCTCTCCCCGCTGCTCGCAAGATAGCGAATCGTGTGCGTTTCGCCCTGCTTCCCGCGCAACGGAATCCTGTATGCGTGCAACCGCGCCCGCTGCGGCGACGACGCAAGCGAATGCTTCCACTCTTCCTCCGCGTGCCTTTCCAGATACTCGTACGCACTCGTCCCGTCAATCTGCGTAATCACTGTGCCAATCTTGGAGAGCTCACCAAGGATCGGGTTCGCGAACATGACGACAACTTTCTTCTCTGCGGCGGGCATGAAGCTAATCGCGGGGTAATACTCGGGCTCCGGTTGCGGCGGCACTACGCGCGCATCCGCGATTTGCATGTGCGAATCGCGCAGCACGCGAAACGCATCCGTCACAACCCCGAGAAACTCGCCGTCGCTCGCACAGGCATTCGCGCGCGCTTCCAGCATTGGCTTGGCCGCGTCCCACTCGCCGCGAATGTTCTTCAGATCGAAGAATGGATACGTATCGTCCACCGTCTGGGCAAACGCCCGCCAGTCGGCAACGTACTTCGGTTGCGGCTCTTGCGCCTGAACGATGGTAGCCGCGCAAACCGCACACGCCATCAAGATTGTTCGCATTAACGCCCCCTGCGCACTGCGCGAAATCGATACATTGTGTGTTCCGCCAATCGTAGCGCATCGCCCGGTCCGCCCGCACACCGCATATCCGATTGTTTCAAATCGATTAGAACTTGGTTAAGTACTTCTTCTTCGTCGCCGGCCGGATTCCTAACCACGACCTAACTCCGATTTAATGCGCGCCGACTAACGTCTCCGCGAGTTTCTTGGCTGTGGGGCTAAGGGTATTCATTCCGCTCGGGTGCTTTTCAAACTTTATTGGGAGACGGCTTATGCGAAACCGTGTTCGTATGTCGATGAGTTTGCTGCTATTTCTTGGCGTGGCCCATTCGTCGTTTGCGGCGCTTGTACTCAACGAAGCCCTGTTCAACGTTCCGGATGGCAGTGACACTGGCTTCGAATTCGTGGAAATCAAGGGCGACCCCAGCGAGAGCGTCGCCAACGTTTGGTTGCTCGAGATCGACAGCAACGGCGGAACGAATGGGCAGATTCTGAACGCAGTCGATCTGTCCAGCGCCGGAACGGTCGGGACGAACGGTCTGTTGCTCGTTCGCGCGTCAACGCCGCTCGTACCCGCGGCGGATGCGGCGACTTCAATTGTGGTCCATACATTTGTCGGATCGAACGGCCTTGAGAACAACACGACGACTCTCGCATTGGTAACAAACTTCACCGGAAGCATCGGTTTCGATCTCGACACGAATAACGACGGAACGATCGACGTGGCGCTCCCGTGGACGACAACGCTGGACGCCGTGACGAACCAGGATAGCGGCGGCGGCGACTTCCCCCACGCCGACGATCTGGGCGGGACGGTGCTGCCGATCTTCCCAGGGTTCTCGCCCGACTACATTATGCGCGACCCCGGTAATCCGACGGTGTGGATACAATCGGATGTTCTCGGCAACGGCGTGTCGCCGTACGCAGGCCCTTACACGTTATCTGCAACCGAAATCAGCGACCTTACGTTCGCGGGACTCACGGCCACACCCGGGAGCGCAAACGCAAGCCCGGCCCCGGGAATGCCAGCCGTTTCCGTTCCCAAATTCAATGAGTAGACCCGGCGAGCCGCAAACGGGCTCTTGATGAGAAGCTTGGGACCCGGGCTCTGGAGGCGCGTACCCACATATCATCGTGTGCGTGGCGCGAGCGCGAATTGGCGCCTCGATGATAGCTATAGTCGAGGCGGGTATCGGAGGTAGCAGTAGCACCTACGATACCCGCCGTGGCCTATTTGCTGTTCCGAAGCTGGACGTGCCTCTCGTCCCGAAGTTTCCCGCTTTGTAACGCGCGCTTGAAGAGCTCCGCTTTGCTCTACCTTTAATTCCAGGGGCCTCGCCAGTCGCAGGACGACTACTCGTAAATCATTTTCCTGGTCATACCGCCATCGACGACAAAATTCTGCCCGGTAACGAAGCCGGACTTCGTCGAATCCGCCAGAAACAGACAAAGTCCCGCGATGTCGTCCGGCGTGCCGACGCGCCCGGCCGGATGCTGTCGATGATCGCGTTCGCTCAACGCGGCCTGCTTTCGAAGCGACGACTTTCTCCACGCCGACACATCGATCCAGCCGGGACTGATCGCGTTCACGCGGATGCCGCGATCCCCCAGCGTAACCGCGAGCGCATGCGTCAGTCCGATTAGTCCAGCCTTTGAAGCGGAATACGGCTCGGTGTTTGGTTCGGACATCAGGGCGCGCGTCGACGCGATACTCACGATCGCGCTTCCGGGCGGCATGTGCGGTGCGGCGTGCCGCGCGAACAGATACGGGCCGCGCAGGTTGACGTCGATCACTTTGTCCCAATCCGCGGCGGAGCGATCGAACAGCCCACCAGTCCAGCCAATACCCGCGACATTAATCAGACCATCGATCTGCCGCGACTTCGTCACAACGCTGTGAACTGTCTCGCGAATGTCGTCTTCGCTGGCGACATCGCACACCAACGAAGTAACGTGAAGACCCTCGGTGCGCATCGTCTGCTGGATTTCGCTGCCCGCCTCCGGATCGCAGTCCGCGACCCACACGTGCGCGCCGGCTCGCGCGAACGTCTGCGTGATTGCCATGCCGATGCCCTGCGCCCCGCCGGTCACAATCACGCATTTACCGTCGAACGCCATATTCGTGCCTTCCCAATTTGCCCTAGCGAATGCGAACGAACGCAGCCGAATGCCACACCCACGGCGCGCTCAGCACCGCCGCGGCATTCCAGCCCAGTAGAAATGTCTTGGCCATTCGCGCGCTGTACGGCGCGGCCTTCCACATCACAAGTGCGTCCGCAACAAACCACACCGCGCCGAGCGCAAGAACAGCCGTCGTGATGCCCTCACGGAACCAATAATAGACCCACGCCGATTCTGAGGCCAACATGATCGCAACAACGAATTTGGCAGGCGCCCGGCCGAGCAACACCGCGGTCGTTCTTCGTCCCGCCGCCTTGTCCGGTTCGATGTCCATGCTCGCGCCAAAGAGGTGCGAGTGCATGGCAAACGCCGCACCAAATATGAACGCTTGCCAGGGCAATTGCTGCACATCGTTCAACCAACTGCTCAAGACGAAAACGAGCAAATACCCCGACTGATTGAGCAAGTCGACAACGGGCCAGTTCTTGAATCCCCATCGCGGCCCATTGTAGGTGATGACGGCGGCGCATAGTGCGGCGATCAGGCCAATGGCCTTCACGCCTTCCGCGAAAGTGAAGTACACAAAGAACGGAATCTGCGCGAGGATAATGCCAATAGGCAAAATCGCGCGCTCCGCGTCTGTCGGCCGCGCGCCGAATATATAGGAATCCTTGCGCGGGTTTTGCCGGTCCGTCGCCCAGTCCGCGATGTCGTTCCACCCATAAATCATCAAACCAAGCGGGAACGTTACGTACACAATCCCAATCCAAAAAGGAATCGAGTCGAATACGTTCGCGCCGCCCGCGGGCAGCAAATAGAACCAGATGGACGTGGTCCAAAACCCCGGCCGCGCAACTTTAAGCCAAAGGCCAAACCGCATATCGTTTGCCCACCTCGCCCGTGCCCGCACCCAACCCACACCGCTGCCGGCGCGTATCCTAACAGATGCGTGGAACACCGTTGGCTTGACTGCGTGCCCGGCCCACAGCACAATGCGGCCCCAGCGGGTCGAGGGTCCCCACAATGGAAAATCTCAAGGGCGGCGATGTCATCGCGCGCATGTTGAAGGCCGAAGGGGTCGAGAAAGTTTTCGGCATCATCGACGGCACGTACTTCGGTTTCTATTCGAGTCTGCGCAAGTACGGCATCGATCTCATCACGCCGCGCCACGAAACGAGCGCGGCGCACATGGCCGGCGCCTACGCGCGCATCACCGGCAAACTCGGCGTTTGCATGGCCAGCAACGGGCCCGGCGTCGCAAACGTGCTGCCGGGTGTCGCCGTTGAAAACGGCGAGGGCAATCGTGTCCTCCTCATCACCAGCTCGCGCCGCACGGGTATCGGCTACCCGGATCGTGGCGGCACCTACCAGTATTTCAATCAAGTCGGTGTCATCAAGCCCATGTCGAAATGGAGCGGCGCCGCGCCGTCGTTCGCGCGCGTGCCGGAGTTGGTTCGGCGCGCCTTCCGCAAATCGTTCCAGGGGCGGCCCGGCGTCGTCCACATCGACGTGCCCGAAAACATCATGAACGGCGATGACGCCGCCCCGCCGTTTCTGGAACCGGCGCAGTATCGGCGCACGGAACCGATCGCGCCGAGCGCATCCCAAGTCGATGCGGCCGCCGCGCTGCTTCTTAACGCGTCGCTTCCAATCGTCCACGCGGGCAGCGGCGTTATCCACGCGCTCGCATTCGACGAATTGAAGGAACTTGCCGAATGCCTGCACGCACCGGTCACCACGAGTTGGGCCGCGCGCGGCATCTTCCCCGAAGACCATGAACTCGCGATCTCGATGATTCACGTCGAACTGAACCACCGCGTGCGCAACGACGCGGACGTTGTGTTGACGCTGGGTTCGCGCCTCGGCGAAACCGACTGGTGGGGTAAAGCCCCCTATTGGCGTCAGCCCGCGCAACAGAAAATGATACAGGTAGACATCGATGAGGACATCCTCGGCTTGAACAAGCCGACCGCGGTAGCCGTACTCGCCGACGTAAAGCTCTTTCTGCGCGCGCTCATCGACGCCGTTAAAGGCAAACTGAGCGATTCAATACGCAACGCGCGGCGCGAACAGGTCTCCAGGTACGCGGCGATGCGCGCGGCGCACCGCGCGCAACTCGACGAACGGCTCGCGGGCAACCTCAACGCCGGCCACGTCGCCCGCGCGTGCGAACTAATCTACGACAAGGACGCAATTTGCGTTATCGATGGCGGCAACACCGCCGTATGGACCAACTTTTACCGCACCGTCACATCGCCCAACACCATTCTCCAGACCGCGAAATTCGGCATGCTCGGTGCGGGCGTCGCGCAGGCGCTCGGCGCAAAAGTCGCCACGCCGAACCGCCAGGTTTACTGCGTCATCGGCGACGGCGCGATGGGCTTCCAGCCGCAGGAGATCGAAACCGCCGTGCGAAACAAACTTGCGGTCACCTACCTGGTCTGTTGCGACAAGCAATGGGGCATGGTGAAAATGAACCAGCAGTTTACGCTGCAGAAATACCGAAAGATCGTCGAAGGACTCAGCCAGAAATTCACGTCGCTCGCGCCGCTGAACGAGACCCTTGGCCCATTAGACTCCATCAACTCCGATCTCGGCGAAATCCAATGGAACAAACTGGCCGAAAGCATGGGCGCCCACGGCGAACGTGTGGATGCGCCCGATCAACTCAAGCCCGCGTTGGAACGGTCCCTTTCGTCCGGCGTCTGTTCTGTCATCCATTGCGACGTCGATCCCGTCGCCCACATGTGGGCCCCCAGCCTCAAAGCGTTCAAGGACATGCACCAGGAACCCGCAGGACGGTAGTTGGCGCAACCATGGGCGAGCACGACACACCACACCGAGGGGGCTGGATTCGTAAGGCAATCGCGGTCGTACTTGGATTCTTGGTCTTACTTTACGCTGGCGCCGTCGCCCTAGCATATGTATATCAAACCCGCCTCTTGTTCCCGGAGAGACCTGTCAGCACCCGAAAACCTTCGGACGTCGGGTTTCAATTCTGCGAAACCGTCACGCTTCGTGTGGGCGAAAACACGTCCGAGGCATGGCTGCTCCCTCGCGAGAATGCGCGCGGTGTCGTGTTGTTCTCGCATGGACTTGGGCAGACCATGGCCGAACGCCTCGAAATGGGGAAGGCATTTCACGACTTGGGATTCGACGTATTCATGTACGAATACGGCGGCTACTGGAACAGCTCGGGCGAACCATCTGAAAAGCGCTGCTTTGAAGATGTGAACGCAGCCTGGTCGTATCTCACCGACACGAAGGAATACGGCGCCAACGAGATACTCGTATTTGGCGAATCGATGGGCACCGGCCCAAGTGTTGAGATCGCGCACCGCAAGCGACCCGGAGCTCTCGTCCTAATGAGCCCGTTTACCAGCCTGGTCGATGTCGCTCAACGTCGAATGAAGCTATTGCCGGTGGGATTGCTGCTCCGACACCGATTCGACAATGCTGCCAAAATCAGGGACGTGACCTGTCCCGTGCTCATAATGCACGGCGTGGACGATCACGAAGTGCCATTTGCGCAGGGGCAACGGTTGTTTGAGTTGGCAAATGAACCAAAAACGTTAGTACGCATGCGCGGGGGTCATGACGCGTTCTGGATCGCGCAGGAGGAATTCAAGGACCGTGTCGAGACTTTCGCAGCGCTCCTGTTCCCCAGGTTGGCGGAGCCGTACGCAAAGTGACTTCCAATCTCGACAGCGTTCGCCTGAATTTCAATCCCGAAAACGTATGGATTGTGAATCTGATCATCGCCGTAATCATGTTCGGCGTGGCGCTGGACTTGAAAGCAGACGATTTCCGGCGCGTGCTGCGCCAGCCAAAACCAGTGCTCATCGGGCTGCTCGCGCAATTCCTATTGTTTCCTGCATGCACCTTCCTACTGACACTCCTCTTGCGCCCGCACCCCAGCATCGCACTCGGAATGATTCTCGTCGCGGCTTGCCCCGGGGGCAACATGAGCAATTTCATCACGTACCTCGCGAAGGGCAATACGGCGCTGTCCGTAAGCATGACAGCGGTTTCTACGTTCGCAGCGATACTCATGACGCCATTGAACTTCTCGTTCTATGCCGGCCTGAACGCGAACACCGCGCCGCTGCTCCAACGCGTGGAACTGCGTTCCGGCGAGATGCTCCTCACTGTGCTCGTCATCCTCGGCGTTCCCCTGCTCGCGGGCCTCATCGTGGCGCGCCAGCTTCCTCGTATCGCGGACCGTTTACACAAGCCCTTCAAAGTCCTTTCGGTGCTCGGCCTGCTTTTCATCATTGCGGCGGCGTTCGCGAAAGACTTCGGCATATTCGTCGCGCATATGGGCGTCATTCTTGCCGCCGTTGTCCCGCACAATCTGCTGGCATTCGCTACCGGTCTTGGCGCGGCATCGCTCCTTCGACAAAACTCGCCTGACACGCGCGCCATCACTATCGAGGTAGGAATCCAAAACTCCGCGCTTGGCCTTGCCCTGATTTTTCAATTCTTTCCCGATCTCGGCGGCATGGCGATGGTCGCGGGGTTCTGGGGAATCTGGCACATTGTCGCCGGCCTTACTATCGCGTTCTTCTGGTCCCGCGTCGGGCCTTTGCCCGCGCCCGCGCAGGAAGCCGCGTAATGTCCGCGAGCGGCCAGCCTTCGGTCCTCGTTACCGGCGCATGCGGCTATCTCGGCTCGGAAACGATCAAGGAACTGGCGCGGCGGCGCAGTTCCTTTTCTGCGATCGTCGCGCTCGATATTCGCGAAACGCCGGCGGGGCAACGCTGTGCCGGCGTGACGTACGTGGCGACCGACGTACGTGAATCCACTATTGAGACGGTACTTCGCGATAATCGCATTCATACCGTCGTCCATCTCGCCTCGATCGTTACGCCCGGCAAAAAGTCGAACCGCGAATTCGAGCGTTCCGTCGATGTCCTCGGCACGCGCAATATCGTCGAATGCTGCCTGCGCGCGGACGTGAAGCACATCATCGTTGCGAGCAGCGGCGCGGCCTACGGATATTACGCCGACAATCCGCTACCCCTGCGCGAAGATGATGCCCTGCGCGGCAATCCCGAGTTCTCCTACTCCGACCACAAGCGGCAGGTCGAAGAAATGCTCGCATCGTACCGTCGCTCGAACCCGGACTTGAAGCAACTCATACTTCGTCCCGGCACGATTCTCGGCGCGACGACAACGAACCAGATCACCGCCCTGTTCGAGCGAAGCGCGATTCTTGGCGTCGCCGGCGCGTCAACGCCCTTCGTGTTTATCTGGGATCAAGACGTGGTTGCGTGTATCGTGAAGGGGATCGCCGAACAGCGCGAGGGCATATACAATCTGGCGGGCGACGGAACAGTCACGATGAAGGAGATCGCGGCGATGCTCCACAAACGGTATATCTCGGTCCCCCCCGTCCTGCTGACCATGGCCCTTCGTCTCCTGAAATCGTTCGGCCTCTCACAGTACGGGCCCGAGCAGGTCAACTTTCTGCGTTACCGCCCCGTGCTCGCAAACGACCGCCTCAAACACGAATTCGGCTACACGCCCCAAAAGACTTCGCGCGAAACGTTCGAGTTCTACGCGCGCAGCAAGGGTCTGCTCTGACCGTGGGCCGGTTCGACGGCAAGTGCGTGCTCGTTACCGGCGCGGCGGGCGGCATCGGGTCCGCACTGTGCCGCGCGTTCGCGCGCGGGGGCGCGTCAATCGCGTTGATGGACATCGACACAGCCGCGATGGAACGCGTACAGACCAGCCTGATCGAATCCGGCACGCGCACCACAGCGGTTACAACCGACATTACCAATGAGCTAAATTGCCAAACGGCCGTTGAACATGTCGTGTCGGAGTTCGGCGGCATTGACATCTTGGTCAACAATGCCGGCATTACGCATTTCAGCCTCGCGGAACAGACCGATCCCCACGTCATAAAACGCGTGCTCGACGTAAACTTCTTCGGCGCGGTGCATTGCACGACCGCGGCGCTGCCATCGCTCATCGAACGGCGCGGCGCGATAGGCGTTATCAGCAGCATCGCCGGTTTCGCGCCGTTGGTCGGCCGCGCAGGCTACTGCGCGAGCAAGCACGCTCTCCACGGGTACTTCGAAACGTTGCGCTGCGAAGTCAAACGCCACGGCGTCAGCGTAACCATGATCTGCCCGGGCTTTACCCAAACGAATCTCGACAGGACCGCGCTCACGGCAGACGGTTCCGTGGCCACCGCGGGCCGCACTGAAGTGGGCCAACCGGCCGACCCCGACGTTCTCGCACACGCTATCGTCCACGCCCTCGCGAAACGCCGCCGCATTCTCGTTGACTCGCCGATCGGAAAGACATCGTGGCTGGTCCGGCGCATCGCCCCACCGCTGTACGACGCCATCATGACCTACCGAATGCGCGCCGAATTCCGCAGGGGCAATTCCTAGCCGCCCTACGCGACTTGAACCTGCGCCCGCATCGGCCCTCGGAGGCGCGGAGTGCAACAGGTTGGTACAGGAGGTAAGAGCACTCTCGAGACCCCAAATCAAAAATCGATGATTTAGCGATTTCCGTGCAGAAAATACTGGCACGGTTCTTGGACGGGTATCCCTCGAAGAGGTAGCGGAGGGATCGATATGAACCGTGCTAACCAACTCGCGAGACTAAAGCCCGCCTTCGGCCTCGCGGCAACGCTTGCGGTTGTTGTATGTGCCTATGGCCAAATCGATTACAGCGGCGTAAAGCGCGCGAACGCAACACCGATCTCGCCGGATTCGCATGGCGCAAAGGGCCTCAAGCAACGCGATTCCGCGGCACTTGCCGCGTCGAGCAGAGTGCCGGAAATCCGTCAGGTCGACGAACCCATTGACAACCAAATACCATTGTTCGGGCCCAACGGCAAGGCCCTGTCGGTCACCTACGTTAACGTGACCGACACGGTTATCCTCCCCGGCGCCAAACGTCTCGGCATGAATCTCGGCGCCCGCGAAATTTACGGCTCGGCCCAAATTATGAAGAACATCCTTCCGAACCCCGGCTTCGAGGCCGCCGAATATGGAACGCTTTTTCACACCTCCGGCGATTCCACCGGGACCAACTTTTTCCAGGAGTTCTGGGACACGAGTTGGAACGTCGACCGCTGGGGCATCGGCCAGCCGGAAGGATTTTGGGACGGCGGGACCTACGAGGTCATGTTCGGCCAAGCGAAAGGCCGCACAGGCCAGATCGCCCATTTCAGCCACTCCGCCGACAACCGCAATGTATTCGGGTTGGCGGACGACGGAACGGCGCCGGCATACCTCGATGTCGTCTCTGCGCGCAAAACATTGGAAGGCATCGCCGGATATCCGGGCATGGAATTGGACCCGGTCGATACAACGACTACTCGCCCAGGCAGCCCCGGAACGCAGTCGTTCCATTTGCGGCCGCAGTCCGAAACGTGGGAACCGTCCTACGCGCTGTACATGGACAGTTTCTGGCGCGATAGCGACCGCACCGCGAGCAAGATGTTGATTGTCGAAGGCCCGTGGCGCCTCGCCTTTTGGGCCAAAGGCCAAAACAACGGCACACAGATTCGCTTCGAATTTCGCCGCGAGGGCGAAGGCACCTTCTTCAACGAAACCGTGACCCTTTCGACCGAATGGCAGCGCTTCGAATTCAACCGCCTCATCCCCGTCGGACAAGACAAACGCCGTGATTACACCGCCGACGAATACCATCCATTGCTCGTGTTCCGCGTGTTCGCGCTTACGGGCGACGACGCCTGGATGGACGACATCGAACTGTATCGCAGCGATCAATCCAACCCGACCGCGTTCAACGACACACTCGTCGGCAAATTGAAAGAACTCCGCCCCGGCGTTCTACGCGATTGGGGCAATCAACTCGGTTCGAGCCTCGACAACCAACTCGCGGAACCCTTCGCGCGCAAGACGCTCGGTTGGCGTCCCCATAGTCAGAATCCCAGCGAATTCAGTTACTCCCTGCACGAATTTCTCGAGCTGTGCAAGGAGGTCGGTTCCGAACCGTGGTACGTCATCCCGCCGATTTGGACCCACGACGAGATGGTGAACCTGTCGGAATACCTCTGCGCCCCGGCGGATGGCGCGCACCCCTACGCCGAGTACCGCGCCGCACTGGGCCAAGTCGAACCCTGGACGTCGGTCTTCCCGACGATCCATCTGGAATGGGGCAACGAAATGTGGGGGTCCGGTTCCGGCACCGATCCGTTCTTCGGCGCGTCCGCCCTCGGCGGCCAGCGCCTCGGCACAATGGCCAACGAGCGCTTCGGCATCATGCGCGACTACGGCCCGTATTTCGATCCATCGAAGTTCAACTTCATCATCGGCGGCCAGGTTGGGTGGCCCGGCCGTCAGGAAGAGATCGAGCGGTTCAGTTCCAATCACAACACCGTAGCGCTCGCCCCCTACTTCGGGTCCCTGTCCACCTCATGGGGATCGGACTCCGAAATCTTCGGGCCGCTCCTTGCCAAACCGTTCTACGAAACCGAGCAGGGCAACATGCGCCACAGCGTGAACTACCTCGACGACGCCGGCCAGGGCACGCGCGCTGCCATCTACGAGATCAATTTCCACACGACCGGCGGCGACGTCCCGCTCGATATTCGAAACGACTTCGTCACCAGCCATGCCGGAGGTGTCGCGATGCCGTTGTTCATGCTCCATTACATGAAGGAACTTGGCGTGCGCGAGCTGTGCGCGTTTCAGGCGCTGCAGCATTCCTTCAATCGCGGCAACGGCGAACACGTCCGCATCTGGGGTTGTCTGCGCGATCTTAACTACTCCGGCCGCAAACGTCCCACCTGGCTCGGCATGGAACTCGTCAATAAAGCCATTCGCGGTGACATGGTCCAAACCGTCCACACCGGAAAGAAGACTGCTTGGACCCAACCCGCAATCAACAGCGTCTATAGCCCGACCACGGTCGACCATGTGCAATCCTATGCGTTTAAGGATGCCTCCGCGTACGGCATCGTGCTCTTCAATCTCAGCCTGACTGATCAACAGCGCGTGCGCATCACCTTCCCGACTACGGTCGGGCCCGTCGCAAAACAGTGGCGGCTCGAATCGGCAAGCCCGCACGACGACAACGAATCCTCCGAAGTCGTGAAGATACAGGCCAGTACGGTCACGAAACTGCGCCAACACCACTACGTGACGCTGCAACCGTGTTCGATCTACGTCATGACGTGGAACCAAGCCATCTAGCCTCCCGGGAGAATACGCCAGACCACGATCAACGCCCGGCGCGGTCCGGGCGTTGATCTTTTCGCGAAACTTCGAGAACGCGGGCGCCGAAATAGAAGGACGCCCCGCGCGGGCATGATTGCCACCTATTGCGCGATCCCTCGCCGCCCCGATTCGACTTGATGCGCCTGCGCAGCTACGATGCCGCTGCTCAGGGAGGGCCTGCATCATGAACTCACATCGTATTCGCGCACGGGCCGCGGTGGCGCTACTGATTGCGGCCATCGCGCACGCGGAGGGGACAATCGACTGGGTCGTGACGGCGTATAGCGACGGCGCGCACAACGCGTTCACGGACCTTGCGCAATTCAACGGAATGTATTACCTCGCATTTCGCCACGGCGCAACGCACGCGTCGCTCGACGGCGAAGTCCGCGTTATGCGGAGCGCCGATCTGAAGTCGTGGGAGCCCTGCGGCACAGTCGACACCGCGGGCGACGATCGCGACGCGAAGCTCGTGGCCGTCGGCGACACGTTGTACCTGTACTTTGGCACGTGGGACATCGTTCATATGCCGGGAAACGCCGCGCCGGACCGCGGTGCTGTAAGGTCCTACTTCGCGACAACGAAGGACGGCGTGACGTGGTTCAAAGTACAGGGCGTGTACGAGCCGGGATTCTGGCTGTGGCGGTTGCGGCACCACGACGGCGCGTTCTACAGCGTCGCGTATACCGCCGTGCGCCCAAAGCCGGACGCGCGCGAATCGCGGCTGGTGCGTTCGACCGACGGGCTGAACTGGGAACTGGTGTCCGTCGTCACGACGGAACGGCTCGCCGGCGAGGCCGACATCCTGTGGCGGCCGGACGGCGCTGTGTGGGTGTTGACGCGCACGGGCGACGCTGCTGCCGACGCGGAGTGGCTTGTGTCCGACGCATCCATGAAAACATGGACCGGCAAGGGCACGGGCACGCCAGTGCATTCCCCGGTGTTCGCGACGTGGAAAGACCGCGTATTCGTCGCCGGACGCGATTACCGGAAGGATGGCAGTACGACGAAACTGTGGGAGTTCAAGGACGGCGCGTGCCAGGAAGTAGTGACGTTGCCAAGCAAGGGCGACACAGCCTACCCCGGGCTGCTCGTCGATCCGGCGACGGCCAAGGCCGGTGCGCCGGCGTTCTTCATCACGTGGTATTCGCAGCACGACGCCATGCCCGGCCAGCGAAACCGGGCCGATATCTACGCGGCGAGGGTTGTGGCGGAAGATTAGGGGGACGGACAGACGGGAACGGGGATATTGACTTGGCGGCAATATACGTATATGTTCGTACTCGCGCGTGTCACATCATACTGACGAAGAGGGTTCACCATGCCACCATTCGCCCGAGTTGCCTTCGTTCGCCTCTGCCTGCTCCTCGCATGCTCAACGGGACTGCATGTGGCCGGCGCGATCGTATATGTCTCCCAAGCGGGCGATGGAACAACCGGAGATTCCTGGGAAACGGCGCTGCCTAACATTTCCGACGCGCTGGACCAAGTTGGCGCGGGCGAAAAGATTTACGTCGCGGAAGGCACATATGCCATCAGCGAACCGATGGCCGTTCCGACCGACGTCGAAATCCTCGGCGGATTTTCCGGTTCCGCCAAAGGCAGTTCCGGCGAAAACGATCCCGGCATGTATCCGACAATACTGGACGGAGAAGATATCGCGGGCAGCGCATTTGTATGCAACAACGTCCTCGATGTGTTGATTGACGGATTCACATTTACGGGGTTTGTCGGTTCGGGCGACGGATACGGCAAGGGGGGCGCAATACGCTGCGAGGCGGACGCCGATGTACAAATCCGTGACTGTTTCTTCACTCGCAACGACATCGACGGATATGGCGGCGGCGTCAATGTCATAAACGCGTTTGCTCTAATCGAAGACTGCGTGTTTCTAAACAACTCCGCCCAGGAAGGTGGCGGCGTGAAGGTGCATTCGGGGTCGCTCCTGATGCGGCATTGCATATTCAACAGCAATGACGCGGGCCTTATCGGCGGGGGATTTTCCGGTTATGATTCGGACACTCGAACACGCGACTGCCTGTTTATCGACAACGATGGGCCATACGGCGGCGGGATCGAGTGCCACGAAGGCACGCGCGCAGAATTTGAGAATTGCCTGTTCGCAAAAAATAGGGCAAGCGTCCAGGGCGGGGGTCTCACTTTCACGTTTCAAGACGGAGTAGCGGTGATAAATTGCACGATCGCCGACAATGAGACGGATGGCAACGGCGGCGGCATATTCCTTCATGATTCAACCGGAGAAATAATCAACTCCATATTCTCAAAGAACAACGCGCATGCCATATTCGAAAACAGCACGACCGTCGACCCCTCTGTCGAAAATTGCTTGTTTCACGCCAACCCCGATGGCGCGTACTTCGACGAAGGATCGACGTCGATCGCGACCGCATCGGGCCCGGGCGGCATGAATTCTGTCCTGGCGGAAGCCGAAGGAAACATCGACGGCGACCCGCTGTTTGCCAATCCCAAAGTCGACGATTACCACCTCACGACCGGTTCACCCGCGATCGACGCCGCATCCAAAGATGACGCGCCAAATCACGACATAGACGGCGACAGCCGGCCCATCAAGCCAAGCAAGGCTGGCTCGAAGTTCGATATCGGGTTCGACGAATACAATCCCGGTGCACTCCTTGTCGTCGACGCACCGGGTGACGGCGACAAGCTGAAGATAGGTAAAGAGTACAAAATTCTCTGGCATTCCGACGGCTACACCGGATCCTCCGTGCGATTGGAGTTGGTGCGCGGCGGCGAAGTCGTTCGCGCAATTGGCGACAAAACGCCAAACGACGGTTTCGCCAAATGGACGGTCCCGAACGACGTACCGGCAAGAAAGGGTTATTCGGTCCGCATTACGAACGTGAACGACCCCATCTTCTCGGACGAGAGTGAAGGCGGCTTTAAGATCGTGAATCCGTAGCGCAGGAAGCGCCGTTATCGAGCGCGTTACCCTGCGTCTTTGACCACAACCTCCCGCTTGACGCGGTTCGTGGCGAATTGCGCAAGCGCGCCGGCGATCGCAACTGTGGCCCAGCACGCGGCGACAACCGTTCGGTCACGGCCGAGTTCGAGCGGCTCCTGCATGATATCGAGAAACTTCGGACCGATTAGGAAATAACCCAATCCGCATACGGTGAACCACGCGCCGATCGCGGCCGTCGCGAGGATCACGATGAACTTCTCGAGCGCGACGGCGAGCAAACCACCCAGGACTCCCGCACCGAGCACGGCGAAAACGATCCAGGACTCGGGCCGGCCCAATAGCAGCATGTGCGCGACAAGCGCCGTGGCGAGCATGCCGAGCATGAACAGTCCGAGTTTGAACAGAAAGATGAGCGCCGCCGCGCCGCACAGCCCGCCGATCAAGCCCGCCGCCACGGCAATCCAGTAGTTGCCCTGGCCGAAGTACGCGCCGAGCGTCGCCGCCATTCCGCCGGCGAGAATGAATCCTGTCAGGCAAATAATGACCTTGAGCGTGCGGTATCCGAGGAAACAATACAGCGTTCCCACAAAGATGGCGATGGCCACCGCGCCGTTTTCGGTCAATGGCGGAATGTTCGAGAGCTGTGCGGTCGGTTCCACGGGGAATGATAGTGGCGCGGCGCGGCGCGTGGTGTCAATGCTCTGGCGGCGCGGGTTTCGCTCGCCGCGCGTAGACAGCGGCGCCGAGCGCCAACGCGCAAACGCCTACCCATTGCGCAACCGTCATGCCAAAATGAGTAGAACCGCGTTGCGCGATGAACCAGTCGAACGTGAGACGAAGCAGTCCGTAGCCCGCGAACACAAAGGCGACGGTCGTGCCGGGCCGTTGCGATGCGCGGTACACACGTTCCGCTGCCATCCAGAGTGCAAGCGACGTCACGCTGACCGCAATAGGCACGGGCCAAACCGGCAGGGAACGATGGCTCGATGCGCCTTCGAGGATTCGTGGCGCGGAGTCCCCGGGCAATCCGGCAGACTCGACACGTCTAGCCAGAAATTCCGGCTGAAGCGAAATGACCTGCAGTTCACCCCAGAACGGCGAATCGTCTTTGTGCTCGCCCGGACGGAGCAGATTGTCGGGCACAGCAAGCTTGCCAGCGCGGTACTGGTGTTCGTACGCCGGCGTACCGTAGGGATACGTGATGCCCAGCGCCGATGGGCACAGGGACCCCGCGCAGCACCCGCCAAACAGGCAACCGATTTTGGCGAACGCAAGCGCTACGAACGTCGAGGGCGCAAGCGCGTCGAAGTAGTTCCATGCCGTTCTGCCGATAATCGCCGCGAAGATCAGCAGGCCGGCACACACGCCGAGCAGGAAATACGTGAGAGAGCCCGGCGCCGCGTAGGTGGGCGACAGAATGCGCAGGCCCGCGTCGCGTGCGGTGCCGTCGAGCCAGAGGCCAACGCGGCCGAACAACCAGCCGGTGACGATGG
Source organism: Candidatus Hydrogenedentota bacterium (assembly GCA_013359265.1). Classification (NCBI taxonomy): domain Bacteria; kingdom Pseudomonadati; phylum Candidatus Hydrogenedentota; species Candidatus Hydrogenedentota bacterium. The sequence continues at coordinate 53,017 of JABWCD010000014.1, read as the reverse complement.
CTATGAGCATACCCTTCGCCAACGTAGCACCATCGAGCGACGCGCGTCTGACGCGAAATATCGCCGTCGCCGCGGCCGCGAGCACGGCGAGAAACATCATCGCCGAATACGACGCGACAAAGTAGTCGCCAATCTGAAACAGAAATGGCCGCATTGATCCAGGTAGCCGCCGTCAGAAGACGTGCGCCCCGCGTGCCCAATTGGGCGAACGGGGCGCGGGCGAATTCGGTTGCTTTAACCCGTGCTTATCGGCGGATCGGAACCACGCAACGGGAGGGCTCCTCGAGCTCGACCGGGCCCGCCGAAGCGATCATCGCGGGCGCGAACAGCCCGGCAACGATCGCTATCAGAAGTCCATACCATACCCAGCGGTTTGTCCATTTAGTGCGCATTGCGCTGTTCTCCCTGGCGACCCCTGTCGCCGATTATCGTTCAGCGATGATAACCGGGCATCGCAGTACTGGTTTTGCCTCGATGCCGGCATTCGCAAACGTCGTTGGCGCAAACAGGCCCACGACTACTGCAAGGACTACTGCGTACCAAATCAATCTCGACTTGTGCATATATGGTTCCTCCCCGACGTTTGTCCAGCGCGCCTCCCTTCGGCGCTCACTACTCCGGCGCAGGCGCTGCGCATCCCTCGGTGTGGTGCTTGGCGAGGTCATCTCCGTTGGCAACGACCGTTGGGGCAAACAAGCCACAGACAACGGCAACAATCAGCGTGTACCACATCCACTTGCGCATGCGCTTCCTTTCTTTCACTTGTCGTGACAAAACGACCGTTGTGAATCGACCCGATTACAGCCCCAGAACGTCGCCCTGCGCCGGAATCGGACAACGGACGCGCTGCTCTGCGTCTAATGCGGTGGCGATCATCGGCGGAACGAACAGCCCGGTGACGATACCGGCCGCCACGGCGTACCAAACCCAATTCTTGAACCGGCGCGACTTCATGGGATTCGACCTCCCATCACCCGTGACTAAAGCACGTCACCGGTTGCGGGGATCGGACAACGGTAACGCTCCAACTCGACTGCCGCGTTCGCGAACATGGTCGGCGCCAACAGTCCGCACGTGACCGCGGCAACGATGAAGTACCACACCCATTTTGACTGCTTGATTCTGCGCATCGATACGTCTCCTTTACCTGTGGTGCAACATGGAAAGTCACCGGCAACCCTTGCCACACCGATTTGCCATGCACCGGATGGATTATACGGTCTGGCGTGCTTCGCGCAAAGGGAATTATTTGCAGCAGATACAAGTTCTTTTTGGCGCAAAGCGGCACACACGATACCCCATCCGGGCCTCGATCGGTCCGGTGGCGGCGGCGCGTTGCGGCGCGCTTCTTTTGCAATTTTTCGGGGGTATTGGTATAGTTTGCCGTTTACTGGAATCCGGGTTTTCTGTAAGGAATTGGATGAATCTAACCATGCCAACCTACACCTACCAGTGCCAGGTTTGCCACGAGCCGACCGATGTCTTCCATGCAATGTCGGCGAAACCAAGGGTGAAATGCGCCTCGTGCGGCAGCGGAAAAATGAAGAAGCTGCTGGGCACGGGCGCGGGAATCATTTTCAAGGGTTCGGGCTTCTACCAGACGGACTATAAGAACTCGGGCGGAAACGGCAAGGGCGACACCGCGGCAAAGGCCGAGGGCAAGTCCGAGGGCAAGTCCGAAGGAAAGTCCGAGTCGAAGGGCGAATCGAAGTCTACGCCAGCGGCGGAAAAGTCGACGGCAAAGAAAAAGGACTGATACACGCTTCGGCGTGATGGCGGGCGCGTTCGCGCGGAACGCGCTCGAATTGTTTTCAGGGTGGCGAATGGGCCGGCGGGGGTACGCATAAGACGCACAGTTGGCATATAGAGTTGCCAACGCGGGGCATCCGCCGGGAGGGTCGATATGAAAACGGACGAGATCAAGTCGCTCACCGAAGCGCACATCATTAACACGTACGGTTCGCGGTCGATCGCATTTGTGCGGGGCGAAGGCACGAAGCTGTGGGACGCAGAAGGCAACGAGTACCTCGATTTCTTCGGGGGAATCGCCGTGGCGGCGCTCGGGCACTGTCATCCGAAGGTAACCGCCGCCATCACCCAACAAGCCGCCACCCTCGTCCACGTCTCAAACCTCTACCTCACCCAGCCCTGCGCCGAACTCGCCTCCCTCCTCTGCAAACATTCCTTCGCCGATAAATGGTTCTTCAGCAATTGCGGTGCGACGGCGATCGAAGCGGCAATCAAGTTGGCGCGGCGGTATTGGGCGCAGCAGGGCACGCCAAAGCCGGTGATTGTATCGATGCAACAGTCGTTTCACGGGCGGACGATGGCGGCGATTACAGCAACGGGGCAGCCGAAGTATCACGAAGGCTTCGCGCCGATGCTGCCGGGAATCGTACACGTACCGTTCAACGACCACGCCGAACTCATGAAGGCCCTGACCCCCGAGGTTGGGGCCGTTTTGTTGGAGCCCGTGCAGGGCGAAGGCGGCATTCGCGTAGCGGACACCGAATACCTGAAAAGCGTGCGCGCCCTGTGCGACGCGCGGAACGTGTTATTGATCTTCGACGAAATCCAGTGCGGCATGGGCCGCACGGGCACGCTCTTCGCCCACGAACAGTACGGCGTGACGCCGGACATCGTCGCGCTGGCGAAGGCGCTCGCGAACGGCATGCCGATTGGCGCGATGGGGTGTACCGAGAAAGTCGCTTCCGGGTTCAGCGTCGGGTCGCACGCGTCGACCTTTGGCGGGAATCCCGTGTGCACCGCGGCGGCAAAAGCGACTGTAGAAGCCATGCTCGAGCCCGGTTTTCTCGATCGCGTCAAACAGACCGGCGCGTATTTCATGGACAAATTGAACGGGCTGAAGGCGAAGCACGATTCCATCGTGGAGGTACGCGGCAAGGGCTTGATGATCGGTGTGGAATTGAAGAACGCCGTTGCGCCGGTCGTTGCGAAGATGCTCGATGCGCGGGTTGTGTGCGGGCCTGCGGGACTCAACGTGTTGCGGTTTGTGCCGCCGCTAATCGTAACGAAGGAACAGGTCGAACACGTCGTCGCAACACTCGACCGGGTGCTTGGAGCAAACTGATGTTCCTGGATTTCATCTCGCTTGCGGACCTCTCGACCGACGAGATTCTCGGTCTGATCGATCTGGCAGACCGGCTGAAACGCGAACTGCGCGCAGGAAAGGTGTCGCGTCCGCTCGAAGGGAAAACGTTCGCGCTCATCTTCGAAAAACCGAGCCTGCGCACGCGGGTGACCTTTGAAACGGGAATCTTTCAACTCGGCGGTCATGGAATCGTCCTCGAGTCGGGGCAGATTCGGCTGGGTGAGCGCGAATCCGTGCCTGACGTTGCGCGCAATCTCGAACGCTGGGTAGACGGAATCATTGCGAGGACGTTCAGCCACGAAGCGGTTGTCGATCTCGCCCGGTACGCGCGCGTGCCCGTGGTCAACGCGTTGACGGACAAGTTGCACCCCTGCCAGGTGGTGGCGGACGCGCAAACGCTGCGCGAGCACCGCGGCAACCTGGGCAGCTTGAAGCTGGCCTTCGTGGGCGACGGAAACAACGTGTGCGCCTCGTGGCTCAATTTTGCGGCGCGCGTTCCGCTTAATGTAACTGTCGTGTGCCCGAAGGGCTACGAACCCGATCCCGAGATTCTCGCGTTCGCGCAGCGCGAGGCGAAGGGCGAAATCGAAGTAACGCAAGACATCGAAGCCGGATTGAAAGACGCCGATGCCGTCTATACCGACGTGTGGGCGAGCATGGGCCAGGAAGACGAGAGCAGCAAACGCAAAAAGATTTTCGCCCCCTTCCAGGTGAACGCGAAGCTGATGTCGCTCGCAAAAAAGGACGCGCTGTTCCTGCACTGCCTGCCGGCAAAACGCGGGTTTGAAGTGACCGACGACGTGATGGACGGCCCGCAGTCGATCGTGTTCGACGAAGCGGAGAACCGGCTGCACGCGCAGAAGGCGATTCTCGTGCAGCTCATCCAAAACAACGCCGGAGAAAGGTCATGAGCGATCCGCGGTTTCCCATCGGGCCTTTCTCGCTCGAAGGCGACATGACGCCGGACACACTGAACGGGTTCATCGAGATTATCGAAAACGCACCCGCGGAGTTTCGCGCGGCCGCCGCCGGCTTGTCGGACGCGCAATTGGATACGCCCTACAGGGACGGTGGCTGGACGGTCCGTCAAGTGATTCATCACATGGCCGACAGCCATATGAACAGCTACATTCGATACAAGCTCGCGTTGACGGAGGACAACCCAACGATTAAACCGTATGCGGAAGATCGATGGGCGGAACTTGAAGACGGGAAGAGCGCGGACGTGGAAGTCTCGCTCTGCCTCTTGAAATGCGTGCATGAGCGCTGGGTCATGTGCATGCGCGCGATGACGCTCGAGCAGTGGCAGCGCACGTTTCATCATCCCGAACGCGGCATTGTTCCGCTCGACGAGACGGCCGCGTTGTACGCGTGGCACTGTAAACATCACCTCGCGCACATCACACATCTGCGCGAGCGGATGGGTTGGTAGATACAAGAATTTGAACTCACTCGTGCTCGTGCTCGTCATTCGTAATCGAGTCTCGTGCATCGATTCACGGGCAACAAGCACGAACCTTTAGAGCAACTGGAACGACAAGGAACACGTTAATGGCAACGAAGGTCAAAAAGATTGTGCTCGCCTACTCCGGCGGGCTGGACACGTCGGTCATTCTGAAATGGCTGCAGGAAACCTACAAGGCGGACGTGGTCGCGTTCATCGCGGACATAGGCCAGATGGAAGAGACCGATGAAGCGAAGGACAAAGCCGTCAAGACGGGCGCTTGCGCGGTGTATTGCGAAAACCTGCGCGAGGAGTTCGCGCGCGATTTCGTGTTTCCGATGATGCAGGCGAACGCGATGTACGAGGGCTGGTACCTCATGGGCACGAGCGTGGCGCGGCCCCTGATCGCGAAGGCGCAGATCGACGTGTTGCGCAAGGAGAAGGCGGACGCCGTCTCGCACGGTGCGACGGGCAAGGGTAACGATCAGGTGCGCTTCGAGCTGACGTACTACGCGCACGAGCCCAACGTCACGATCATTGCGCCGTGGCGCGATCCCCAGTGGGACCTCACAAGCCGCACGAAGTTGGTCGACTACGCGAAGAAACACGGCATATCCGTACCGGTGACGGCGGCGAAGCCGTATTCGTCCGACCGCAACCTGCTGCACATTTCGTTCGAGGGCGGAATTCTCGAAGACCCGTGGGCCGAGCCGCCGGCGGACATGTTCCTGTTGTCGGTCGACCCGACGAAGGCGCCGGACACGCCAACGTATGTGGAAGTGGATTTTGAGCAGGGCGTGCCGGTGGCCGTGAACGGCGAGCGCCTCTCCCCCGCTTCGCTGATGGCGAAACTGAACGCGCTCGGCGGAGCGAACGGCATCGGGCGCGTGGACATGGTCGAGAACCGCTTCGTGGGCATGAAGTCGCGCGGCGTATACGAAACTCCGGGCGGCACGATTCTCTACGCCGCGCACCGCGCCGTGGAATCGATTACCATGGACCGCGAGGTGATGCTGCTGCGCGACCAATTGTCGCCAAAGATTGCGCAACTGATCTACAACGGATTCTGGTATTCGCCCGAGATGAAGGCGATGATGGCGTTCGTGAAACAATCGCAGGAAGACGTCACAGGCACGGCCCGCGTGAAGCTGTACAAGGGCAACTGTACCGTCGTCGGCCGGCGCGCGGCAAAGACATTGTACGATCCGAAGATTTCGACGTTCGAAGAGGACGAGGGCGCGTACAGCCAGGCGGACGCGGGCGCGTTTATTCGATTGAACGCGCTTCGACTCCGCGTTCGTAAGAAGGCGGGGTTGGAGTAGCACGCGATGGCGCATGAAACCAATGGCGCGGCTGGGCGACAATGCCAAGCGTGCTATTGCTTCATGTGGGAAACAAAGCCGGAACACTTCGAACGGCAGGGAATCCCGCGCGGCTATTGTGGTACCTGCGGGATTTGTGGACAGCCTGGCCACACGCGGGCGCATCCGCACGCGCCGGTCACGGGCGCGTGGTGCGATACGTGTTACGAGAAGCTGGCGCGCAGCACGCCGTTGTGGAAGGTCGTACGGCTCGCGTTTTGCCTGGCATTGTTCGCGTGGATCGCGTACTTGCTGTGGCGTAGCGCGGCATAACGTCGGGCCGCGGACCGCGGAAACTAGAGCTCGAATAACCGATTACGAGCACGATTACGGGCACGAGTTTGGTTCGTCCGTATTTCATGCCCGGGAAAGTAGCGATATATGGCGAAACAATGGGGCGGACGGTTCGAGGGGAAGACAGACGCATTGGTCGAGGCACTGGGTCAGTCCGTGTCGTTCGACGCGCGGCTCGCGCCGTGGGACATCCGCGCGAGTATCGCGCACGCACGCATGTTGGGCGCACAGGGAATCATTTCCAAATCGGACAGCAGGAAAATCATCTCGGGCCTGACCGCGATCGCGAAGGACGTCGACGCGGGCAAATTCGCGTTTGACCCGGCACTCGAGGACGTTCATACGAATATCGAATCGGCCTTGGTAAAGCGTATCGGCGACGCGGGCAAGCGCCTGCACACGGCGCGGAGCCGGAACGATCAGATTGCTACGGATGTCCGGCTCTGGGCGCGCGACCAGATTGACGCCATAGACCACCAGCTTGCGCACCTGCAGGAGGCGTTCCTGCGCGTCGCGGAAGCGCACGTGGAAACAATCCTGCCGGGTTGCACACACCTGCAGCACGCGCAGCCGGTGTCGCTCGCGCACCACATGCTGGCGTATTTCGAGATGTTCCATCGCGACCGAATCCGCTTCATCGAACTCCGCACGCGCGTGAACATCATGCCGCTCGGCTCCGCCGCGCTGGCTGGCACGCCGCACGCGATCGATCGCTTTGCCGTGGCGGAGGAACTTGGTTTCGACGCCATCGCCGGTAACAGCATGGACGCAGTATCGGACCGCGACTACCTCATCGAGTTTTGCGCGAACGCGTCGATCGCGATGATGCACCTGTCGCGGCTGTGCGAGGAACTCATCCTGTGGTCCACGCCCGGGTACGGCTTCATCGAGATCGGCGACGCCTACACGACCGGATCGAGCATCATGCCGCAAAAGAAAAACCCGGATGTGGCGGAACTGGTGCGCGGGAAAACGGGCCGGGTGTACGGCGACCTGACATCGCTCCTCACTCTGATGAAGGGCCTGCCGCTGACGTACAACCGCGACATGCAGGAGGACAAGGAACCCGTGTTCGACGCGTCAGACACGCTCCAATTGTGCCTCCGCGTGGTCACCGCAATGATGCCGTCGATCGCGTTCAAAACGGACGCCATGCGCGACGCCGCCCGCGAGGGCTTTCTCGAAGCCACGGACGTCGCGGATTATCTCGTCGAAAAAGGGGTGCCGTTCCGCGAAGCGCACGGGATTGTCGGACGCATCGTCTTGCACAGCACGAAGAACGGCAAGCGCCTGCCGGACCTTACGCTCGACGAGTTCCGAAAGTTCTCGCCGAAGTTCGACCGCGACATCGCGCGTTGTCTTGACCCGCTGACAATCATGCGTCGGCGTGACCACATCGGGGGCACGGCGCCGCGCCAGGTGAAGGCGGCGATCAAACGGGCGCGACAAATTCTCAAAACGCTTGGGTAGCCCCGCCGCGGGTGTGTTATCATGATAAACAACGCCTGCGAGAGACCAGCATGATCGATGACGATTGTATGCAGACCGTGCGAAGCTATTCGGCAGTATGCCGTTCATGAATGATTCCAACCGCATCCTGATCGTCGATGACGAGACCGTCATCCGCGAACTGCTCAGCGACATCCTTGCCGACGACGGGTACACCGTGGAATCGGTGGCGAGCGCGCCCGCTGCCCTCGATCTAATCACGGCGCGCGACGAGTTCGTCCTGTTGTTTACAGACATCATGATGCCGGAGATGGATGGCATCGAGCTGATCCGGCGCGCGCGCAAGATACGCCCTTCGCTCATCCCGATTGTCATGACCGGGTTCGCTACGCTGGAAACGGCGCGCGCGGCGGTGAAGGAAGGCGCGTACGACTATGTGCTGAAGCCGTTCAGCCTGAGCGAGGTGAAGCTCGCCGTATCGAACGCGTTGGACCGCCACCGCCTGCAATCCGAAAACGCGCGGCTGCAGGAGCTGACGGCTATCTTCTCGGTCAGCCAGTCCATGGCAAATATCCGCACCGAATTCGAACTGCACGAGTTTGTGCTCGATTCCGCGCTCAAACAGGTCGGTGCGCAGCGCGGATCGCTCATGCTGGCAACGCCGGACGGGCGCACGCTCGAAGTCGTTGCCAGCCGCGGCCTCCCGCGCGAGGCCGACGGCGCCCGCGTGAACGTGGCGGACAGCATCAGCGGGCGTGTCGTGCAGACGCAGAAACCGCTGCTCGTAACGAACATCCGTAGTCACGAGACAGCGCCCATGAGCCGCCAACTCCCCCACGCGTCATTCGTGTCGGTGCCGCTCGCGGGAGAGAGCGAACATACATCGTTCGCCGCGTCGGGCAAGGGAGCGACGCAAGTCCTCGCCGTGCTCAACGTGTGCGGGAAGACAAACGGCACGGAGTTCAGCGAGGCCGATCTAAAGGTGCTCGACATCATGGCGAAGCACGCCGCGGCGGCCATCGAAAACATTCGGTTGATTCGCCAATGCGAAACCGGGCACATCTCGACGTTGCGGCAACTGGCGGAACTGCAGGAACGGCGCGAAACCAACGGCGTCGGCCGTGCAACCCAGGTTGCGGTGGTCGCGCGCGCGATCGCAGAGCGCCTCGGCCTGGGTCCGAACGAACTCGCCGCGATCGAACTTGGATCCGCGCTGTACGATCTCGGAAAGATTTCCCTGGACGACCGGCTGCTATCGAAAGCGGACGAACTCACTGAAGAGGACTGGGAAGCCATCCGCAAGCACCCGATTGTCGGCTATGATTTGGCGCGGACAGCACAATTCCTGCCTCGGAAGCACCTCGAAATCATCCGGCACCATCACGAACGGCCCGACGGCAGCGGCTACCCCGACGGCCTGCACGGCGACCGAATTCCGCTGCTCGCGCGCGTCATGAGTCTGGCGGATGCGTACGTGGCCATGTCGAGCAAGCGCGCCTACCGCGACGCGCTGGCCGCACCGCAAATTGTCGGCGAGATCAAACGGTTGCGCGGCTCGCAATTCGACGCCGACGCGTCGGACGTGCTGGTCCGGATGATCGAGCAGGGCGAGCTTGGCTGACGCGCGCCCGCGGCTGCGTGTCTGCATCGTCGCGAAAGCGACGCCCTTCATCTGGGTTCACCATTACGTCAAAGCGTTTCGATCCCTGTGTGACGTTGTCACAGTGGGATCGTGTTTGACTCCGTCCGATCTCGCCGCTACCGGCCGATCGCATCTCGCCCATCGTGTTGTTCCCAATGACGTCGATCGCGATGTACATTCGGTTGACGAGTTGGTGGCTGCGTTGCCGCAAGGCTGGCGGCCTGACCTTGTCGTAACCATCCAGTCCGGCGTGCCCCCGATCGAAAACATCGATTGGCTGGCGTGCCCGACCGCGTATATCAGCGTCGATACGTGGCACGACTTTGCAGAGATGATTCACGCGCGGCCCTACGACTTTGTATTCGCCGCGCAGCGCGAGTTCGCCGCGCACTTCGCGAACGCGGGGTGTGCGCACGCGTTTTGGCTGCCGTTGGCATGCGACCCGGACGCCCACCGGCCCGTCGAATGCCGCAAGGACTACGATATCTCGTTCGTTGGCAGCACCGAGCGGCTGCTCCACGCACAACGCATCGCGCGACTGGAACGGCTCGCCGAACGCCACTCCGTGCTCGTCGACACCGCGCTGGACTGCGAGGCGATGTCGCGCGCGGTGTGCCGGGGCCGGCTCGCGTTCAACAGCTCCGTCGCGCAGGACGTAAACATGCGCGTGTTCGAGGCGATGGCGATGGGCGTGCCGCTGTTGACGAACCGCGATGCCGACGCAAACGGACTGCTCGATCTGTTTCGCGATGGGGAACACCTCATCGCGTACGACGACACCGATATCGAACACCTTGCCGGGCACTACATCGCAACCGAAGACGCGCGCCAACGCGTCGCCGCGGCTGCGCGAAATGAAGTGTTGGCGAAGCACACCTATTTGCACCGCGTTCAGACGCTGTTGGATGTCGTTTCGTCCAAGATTGATTGGGAACGGTTTCGAGCGCAACCGCTGTTGCGCGGCCACGGATCGCTCGAGAATTACCTTCCCATAGTCCAAGGAACGACCGCGGAATGGATACCGCAACGGCCCCAGAGTGCGGAAGCGTACGACACTGTCATCGCAGTCAGCAACGTGGACGGTCGAATGACGCGCGAGGCGTTCGCGGATGCCCGCTCGATGTTGCGAACCGGCGGAACGCTCGTCGCCGGACTATCCCGCGATGACGTGCGCGAACTGAGCGGGACCGGCCAGCCCGGCGATGCATGGGCAGCGCTCGAGCCGCTTGGGTTTGTCGTGCTGCGGATGGAACTTCGCGACGTCCGCGATGAGGGCGAGGTCTACGCGTTCGTCTTCGCGCGGCGGCGTGACTGCACGCTGAAAGACATTGCGCGGGAGGTATATTCGCGAAACCCGATACCAGGCCTGTCATTGGAAGAAACCATTGCGCGGGTGCCGTAGGAAAACGTCCAAACGGTTCCAATAGACAATAAGCCGAAGTCCCTGTCCCTAAAAGTTGCGAATAAGCGCCTCGCTGATTTTTCCGCGACGGTCCGCGCGGCTGTTGACACTTCTGCTGGCCAGAACTTCATCTATCGTAAACTTCGCGTAGAGTTCACGGACAAGCGGCGTCATCGAGTTGGATAGCAGCACGTGCACGCCGCGTTTGCCGAGTTCGCGGGCAACATTCGCAAGAAGGCGCTGCCCATCTTCGCCGAATCCTCCACGGTCATATGCCGTGAAAGACGCCGTTTTCGATATCGGATGGTACGGCGGATCGAAGTACACGAAATCACCCGGCTTCGCGCAATCGATCACCGTCTCAAAGTGCCGGTTCTCTATCCTCGCTTTTTGAAGCGCTTTGGATACGGCCCGCAGGTTATCCTCGTCGCAAATCGCCGGGTTCGCGTAACGGCCGAAAGGGACGTTGTACTCGCCCTTGCTGTTCTCGCGATAGAGACCGTTGTACCCCGTTTTGTTCAGGTAGATGATCCGGGCGGCTTGTTCGTATTCGTCCTTCGGCACCCGGGCGCGCACATCGTAATAGTGGCGTTCTGAGTGCTTGCGTTTGTGTTGGATCAACAGCGCGATCACGCGGTCAACGTCGTCGCGCACGCCGTGGTACGCCGCGATGAGATTGGCGTTATTGTCCGAAAGATACGCCTTGGTCGCCGGCAATCTCCCGGTACGCATGAGTTCGAAAAACAGCGCTCCGCCGCCGACAAAGGGTTCGTGGTAGCGGTGGAACGTACCGAGGCCGTCGACCTGCTTCAGCAATTCGCCGAGCAGTTGCCCTTTTCCGCCTACCCATTTCAAAAACGGCCGCGGAATAACGATCTTGCGCGTGACGCGATTACTCATAGCCCAAAATACAATTCAAGCCATGCCTTCAGATCGGAAAGTTCAACGGCCATCCCGGTTGAAAGCAGATACGATTCCATGTTGTTCGAGAAGCCCGCGCCGCAGTACACAACAATCCCGCGAATCGGCCATGCGCGGATGTCCTCGATGGTCGCGGGAATTTTTTCCTCGGCGCTTCCTGAGCCGCTTTGGTACTTGCATTCGATACCAAGGCTCACGCGCGTTTCGGGATGCTTTAGCACGACGTCGATGCGCCGGCGCGCGCCCCAGATGCGGCGGCCCACTTCGACTTCGGTGTCCACGGTCAGCCCGAGCCCGCGGCCGAGCGCGGCCACTTCGCCCTGAAGTTCCTTTCCGGAAGCGACCGCTCTATCGCGCCCGGGCATACGGGTAACTCACACACGTAGATTGCATCGCGAGAGTATGCGTGCGCGCGTGCGCGCGATCAATCTCGCAATATCGCTTGCGCACTGCCTTATAGCGTGTTAGGATGCTCATGGAGACGGGCAGCGCAGTGCGGGGGCATCGTGCGAGAGCCGCCGCAATGTGCCGTCTTGAGGATTGCATGACGGTACCCAGCCCCAATTCGGCGGACTACCAGCAGAGCCAACCGACGATTCTCGTCGTGGACGATATGCCGGAGAACCTCGAGCTTTACCGGCGGTTGTTGACCCCGCGCGGCTACTCGGTGCTCTCCGCCAACGGCGGCGTGGAAGCGTTCGCCATCGTCGCGGCAACTCCCCCGGACGTCATCTTGCTCGACCTGCTCATGCCGGGCATGGACGGATTCGAAGTCTGCGAAAGGCTCAAGCGCAACCTCGCCACACGCCACATTCCCGTTATTATGGTCACCGGCGTCGCCGACCACGACGCCAACATCCGCGCGCTCGAATCCGGTGTGGACGATTTCATCACGCGCCCGCTCGACCCCGTCCTCCTCGAGGCGCGCATCCGCAGTTCCGTCAAGTCGAAAGCGATGCAGGACCAGATTCTGCGGTATCAAAAGCGCCTCGAAGATGACAAGCAAATCCTCGAAGCGCGCGTACACGAGCGCACCGCGGAAGTCGAGCGCACGCAGCAGGCGACTGTATTCGGCCTCGCGCGGCTCGCCGAATCGCGCGACCCGGAAACCGGCGAACACCTCGAACGCATGCGCCGGTACGTGCGCGAAATTGCCGTCGAAATGGCGACGTGGGCGAAGTACGACCGCGTCATCGACAGCGGATTCGTCGAGACGCTCTATTATTCCAGTCCGCTCCACGACATCGGCAAAGTCGGAATTCCCGACGCGATCCTGCTGAAGCCGGGAAAATTGTCGCCGGAAGAGTTCGACATCATGAAAACCCACGCGCTCATCGGCGGCGATACGCTGAAGGACGCCGACGAGGAGGCGGGCGGCAATTCGTTTCTCGCGATGGGGCGCGACATCGCGTATTACCATCACGAGAAGTGGGACGGCAGCGGTTACCCGCACGGCATGCTCGGCCCCGACATCCCGCTGCCCGCGCGCATCGTCGCGCTCGGCGACGCGTACGACGCAATGACGACCAAGCGCCCATACAAGGAGCCGTTCTCGCACGAGAAGACACGCCAGATCATCTTGGACGCCGCGGGCCAGCATTTCGATCCGGAAGTGGTCGAAGCATTTCTAAAACGCGAACAACGTTTCATCAGAATTCAAAAGGAACTCGGCGACCGCGGCAAACTCACCCACCTCGAACAGGTCATGCAACAGGTCGCGCGCCTGCAGGAAGTGCAGGCGAAACGCGAACCCGATATGCGTCGCGCCGCCGAATAGGCCCGCAAGTCCTTGCCGCTACTAATGTTGTAAATTATAATAACTTATGTTATAATTTTCAATATGAAGGATCGGAAATTATATACTCGGTTCGTTGCCCAACGTGTCGCAGCGGCCTTGGCCGATACCCCTATCGTCGTCCTGCAAGGTGCCCGGCAAACCGGAAAAAGCACCCTGGCGCGTATGCTGGCGTCCCGGCGGAACAATGCATCGTATCTCACACTCGACGACGTGCAAACGCTGGCAGCCGCAAAGAGCGATCCCCAAGGCTTCGTGCAAGGTCTGTCCGGCACTGTCATAATTGACGAAATACAGCGCGCGCCCGAGCTTCTGTTGTGCATCAAAGCGGACGTCGACCGAGACAGGACGCCGGGGCGCTTTCTGTTAACCGGCTCGTCGCATGTACTGAACGTGCCGCAACTCGCGGACGCATTTGTCGGGCGCATGGAACTGGTGACGCTTTGGCCACTGTCGCAGTGCGAGCTCACGCGCCGGAAGGTCGACTTCATTCGCGCGCTTTTCTCCGACGAACCGTTGAAACCCACGCGGCGAATTGCGGCGTCCCCGCCAATTGTTGAAATGATCGTGATCGGCGGATTTCCAGAGGCCGTCGCCCGCTCCGACCGCGGCCGGCGCGGCGCGTGGTTCGACGCGTATATCTCGACGATTATTCAGCGCGAAGTGCGCGAACTGGCGAACATTGCCGGCCTGTCGGAGTTGCCGCGGTTGCTCTCCGTGTTGGCGGCGCGCGCAGGCGGCCTTGTTAATTATGCCGATCTCGCGCGGGACGCGGGGCTGAACCAAGTGACCCTTAAGCGTTATTCCACGTTGCTGAACGCAGTGTTTCTCACGCATCCGGTCCAACCCTGGTTCACGAACCGCATCAAGCGTGTGATGAAATCTGAGAAGCTCTATTTCGTTGACACCGGCATACTCGCGCACCTGCAAGCAATCGATGAAACCGATCTCAAGCGGGACACCCGAGCGAAAGGCGCGCTCTTCGAGAATTTCGTCCTGGGTGAATTACTGAAACAATTGGGTTGGTCGAACGTCCGCGCGCAGATTCATCATTTCCGCAGTTACTCCGGCGAGGAAGTCGATTTCGTCTTGGAAACGCCGGGACAGCGGAAGATTGTCGGCATCGAAATAAAAGCTTCCGCAACAGTACAGGCTTCCGACTTTGATGGTCTCAAATCCCTGCGCGCCATCATCGGAAATACATTTCATCGTGGCGTGGTGCTATACGCTGGTGATACCCTCGTTCCGTTTGCGCCGGACCTCTTCGCCGTGCCCATTCACTATCTTTGGACAGCGGTCGCCGCATGATCCGCTGCTGTTGCTAATAAACCAACTCGGCCAGAAAACCTTCGGCGCCATCTTCGCATGGCGGGCCATGGCGCTTGGTGCGAATGGAACAATTCGAACGCAACTCGCCTCACGAGCAGACCCCCGATCGCTAAATCGTACAAACGCCAGCAGCGTGATGCTGCGGGCCACGATGGGTGCGCACGCACCCCATGCCGCACATTTCGTGCGCGCCCGCTTTGCATTTGCCCTCGCCTTCGTCATCGCAGCCAGTAGTCCTTTTCCACTCGTGCGCCGGCGCCAACCTTTCCGAACCGCCGTTCGCGGTGGTTGAACTCGTCGATAGCACACTTCAAATCTCGCGCCGAAAAGTCCGGCCACAGCACCGGCGTGAAATACAGTTCCGCGTATGCGCATTCCCACAACAGAAAATCGCTCAGGCGCTGTTCGCCGCCGGTGCGGATGAGCAGATCGACGTTGGGAATTGTTGTCGGGTTGCCGTTCGCGGTGCAGTGCGTCGGCCTTGTTTGAATACGGCTCGGACGGAGCCTCGCCCCACCCATTCGTTTTGCGGCGGCGAGGATTGCATCGCGCGACGAGTAATCGATCGCGATGCGCAGGTCGAGTTGCTGGCCCTTCGCTGTCGCGGTTTCGGCGGACGCGATACTACGGAGCAATGCGTAGTCCAGCCGTTGGCGCGAGCCAATGACCTGGATGCGCACGCCGTCACGGACGCACCGTTCGCGCTCCGTGTCGAGAAATTCGCGCAGCAACGCCATAAGGTTTTTCACCTCCGGCTCGGGCCGCGCCCAGTTGTCGCGAGAAAACGCGTAGAGCGTGAGCGCGCGGATGCAGAGTCCCGGCGCGGCCTCGACGATGCGCCGGACATTGTCCGCTCCTGCACGGTGGCCTTCCCTGCGATCCCGCGCGTGCGAAATCGCCCATCGGCCATTGCCGTCCATGATGATGGCTACGTGCAGCCCCACCCTCGGCGCCGCCACAGTCGCTATACTCATCTGAAATTTCCCATAATTGCGAAGTACTTTATTCTGCAAAGTAAAATCCCAAAAAAAAGAGGAAAGTTGCGTCTGACTCCTGACTCCTGACTCCTGACTCCTGACTCCTGACTCCCACATCCTCCCCGCCGCCCCTTCTCCTACCCCTACCCCTACCCCTCCCGCACCCGCCGAATCAGCGCCTCCATATGCGCGAGATACTTCTCCAACGTCTTGCGCCCCACCTCGGTGATTTTGAATTCCGTCCGCGGGATGCGCCCGTCGAACGACTTCGTGCAGGTAATGTATCCGGCATCTTCGAGTTTGCGCGCATGCACGCTCAGGTTCCCGTCCGTCGTGCGCAGAATACGGCGCAGTTCGTTAAACGACATCCCGTCGTTGACCGCCAGCGCGCTGACGATCGCGAGCCGCAACCGCTCGTGAATCACACGATCGAACGTCGACGCATCGACCGGTTCCGGCGCGGCAGGCGCGGCATTCTGTTGCGGCGTCGTACGTTTTGCTGTGCTGTGCTTAGTCCGCATTTCTCACCAGCCTCCCGCGGTCGGCGCGGAAGGCTGGTGAGAAATGCTCACGAGAAAACCTTCAACCTTTCGCGATGAGGATTTTTCACGCGCACAGTATGCTCCTATGAGCTTCAAATCGAATCGATGTAAACGGTTTGTGGTCATCACTTTGCCTAACTCCCGTTCCGTGCGCGCGAAAAATCCGGGTTAGCCACCGTGTTTCCTCGCAATGATGGCCCCGAAAACGATCTGCAGACCGCCAAACCCCGCGGCCATGAACCAGTCGCCCCATGCCACCGGCGACAGGAACGCAACGATGCCCAGCGCCATGAAGCACGCGCCCATGACAGGCACCGTGCGCACCGAATACGCGCCCGCGGTGACCACGCCCGCGCCGTACAGCACCAGCCACGTGCCGGGCATCAGGCTGTAGCTGCCGTTCGTATAAAAGACCGCCGTGAGCGCAACCCCGGCGACCAACGTCGGAATAAGCCCCAATGTGAAACGCCGGCCTGGACTGTCCAGCACGGACTCGTTGACGTGCCGCGCCTTGGTGAGCATCGCGCCAAGCCCGCAGGACAACGCCGCGGACGCCGTCGCCATCCACGTCAGCAGCCAGTACTCCGGCGTGGGCATCATGCGGGCCGCGGCCGTGCCGACAAAGGCGACGACCCCCATCCCCACGGTCCCCCATCCAGGCACGGCCGTAAACGAGGTCGAGCGCTCCATGGTCTCGCGGATGAACCTGAGGTTGTCCATCGCGAGAACATGCAAGTTTACCGGCTCGTCGCCAGGGAGCGGCGCTTTATGCGGAGATGACATGGCCCGAGAATAATCCCTTTCGCGTCAAATGTCAAGTACTTTGAGACACAAAGTGAGCATTGGGGAACGCGATCACGAACCGCGCCGGTGGTTCATGCCACTTTGCCATGTGCCTTCCTGTAGCGCCCGGCTTCCACGCCGGACTTAAATGGGGACAGTCACCTGTTATTTTACGCAGCCTGGAGTCACGAAGTTGATACGTTAGACCTTTCGCGTCGTAACGACAGTAAATCGTCTAGCGCAAATGCATTTATCACGTAGGCGCACAATCCACGACTCAGCAAACTAGCGCGTGCAGCCGTCTTCTCGTGCTCGTGCGCGTAATCGTAATCGTAATCGAGTATTTGGCTTCAAGACCGAGACGTGTCCGATCCGGCAGCCACGCAGAATTCTGAATCGCGATAGAGCACTTCAATTTTGCCTGCACACGCGACTGGGATAAGCGCAACAGACTAAACCAAGAGATAGACGGCCGCCTTCTCCACTATTCCACAGCCTGGGCGTAGTCCATTGCACATGTATCGTCGAGTCTGTGGGACTGTGAGTGGCCGGACTTAAATGGGACTTAAATGGGGACAGTCACCTGTTATTTTACAGAGCCTACTGTTGCGGGTTTGAAATTCGCGCCATTTGTCGTGCGCGTAATCGTGCTACTCCGAAAATGCACAATTCGTCTCGCGCGCGAAAGGCGCAACGCAACCCTAGCCAGGGGCATCGCCCCTGGAAAATGTCCACTCCCCTATCACCGCGCGCTGAAAGCGCACCGCGCAAGTTTTCATAATCTCAGGGGGAACTTTCTTCACGAGAGCTCGTAATCGTAATCGAGTATTTGGCTTCGAGACCGAGTCATGTCCGTTCTCGTAGCCACGCAGATTCGTGAATTGCGACAGAGCAGTTTAGATTTGCCTGCACACGCGATTGGGATACGTGCAACAGGGTAGGCCCAAAAATAGACGGCCGTGTTCTACACTCTTCCACAGCCTGAGCGTAGTCCATTGCACAAGAATCGTCGAGTCTGTGGGACTATGAGTGGCCGCGCGAGCCAAAGCGGCGCCTTCCCACCACCGCACCATATGTCGCACGGAATAACTAGAATAACTAGGGACAGCCACCTGTTATTTTACGCAGTCTGGGGTCCGAAAGACGACACGAAGGACCTTCCGCCTCACGCCGACAGTAAATCGTCTAGCGCAATTGCATTAATCGCGTAACGCACAATCAACTACGCTTCGAATAAGCGCGTACAGCCGTCTTCTCGTGCTCGTGCGCGTAATCGTGCTCGTAATCGTAATCGAGAATTCGACTTCGAGACCAAGTCGTGTCCGATCCGGCAGCCACGCAAATCCTTGAACTGCGACAGAGCAGTCTAGATTTGCCTGCACACGCGATTGGGATACGTGCAACAGGGTAGGCCCCAAAATAGACGGCCGCGTTCCCCACTCTTCCACAGCCTGGGCGTAGTCAACTGCACATGAAACATTGAGTCCGTGGGTATGCGGCTGGCCGCCCGAGCCAAAAGGGCGTCTGTCCGAAGCAGCACGATGCAGCACACGGTGCATTCGAAGTTGGTCCGGTACTTAGCCGCACCGTACTGAGCTGCCGGTAAGTCGCGTAGAGTAGGTTTTCAGCAATAGCCTGTCAAAACGCTTCGAACGGCCCTGTAACAATGACGTGGACTGGGGTATTGTCGAGGCGTTTTGGGAGGCCGGGTTGGGATTTTGCCGTATCATCGGTCACGTAGACTTCGATGACCGGTTTGCCAGAGGCGGAAAGGCCGATGCCGTGTCCGACGACGCCGGACTTGGCGAAGAGCGCCGCGGAGTTGCGGGCGAGTGCAGCGCTGGCTCGGCCGATTGCTTTCGCGTTCGCGGAAGTGGACGCGTCGTCACTCTTCGCCGAAGTACCGCCGGCCATGCTGACGCTCAGGCGGCTGAGGACGGCGCCGATGGGGTTCCCAATCGTCGACGTTGAACTGCCGGCGAACAGGAGGCCGACCGCGCGGGGCAATCCGTCCACGGGGCTGACGGATCCGTTCTCGACGATGAGCGAGCCAGAGTCGCCGCCGGCGCTAAATGCGCCGGGCGTGACACGAATCTGATTGGAAAACCGCGCAATCTGGTTTGACGCGCCGCCGCATTCTTTCGAGTAACCGACGTCAACGGTGACATTGATCGCAGCGACGCTTCCGCTTGTCCAGCCGGTGGTACGCCCACTTTTCTGGACGGCCTGCCCGACAAACGCGGACACGGTCTGCGAACTCACAGGGCCAATATCGATGATCGATCCGTCCAACGCGACGGCGCCGTCACGCACGCTTGCGATCGCAGCGTCGACCTGGTTGAGCGGAACGGTGCGCCCCTTCTTAAATTGGATAGTCGCGAACGCGCTCAGGTCCGCGACAATGCCGGTTTGCCCGCAGCTTTGATCGATTTGGCCGGGCTGGTTGATGTCCTCACCGAGGGCCGCCTTGTTCACGCGCGCAAGCACGTGGTTGTTGCTGAGGATGTATTGGTTGCCGACGCTGTCTTCCACGAGCGAGCCTAGGGTGCCGCTGCAACAATAGAGCGAACTGCGGTCGTTGATGTTGCCGCCGCTGGTACCGAGTGCAATGGGACGCGGCTGTTCGGCTTGGTGCGCGGCGCCGCCGTCCGCCGCGGCGTACGGGTTCATTGTCGCCAGTACGAAAACGACTGCCGCCAGCATTACGGAATGGAGTTTTCCCTGATATCCCATCTCTTCGACCCCTTTGCCAAAACCCGCGTGATTGCCTTGCAGGAGGGATAGTCCCTCGTGGAGAGCAGTCTCTCATAGTTTTCTTGCGCTGTCAATGACCGCAAATTCCGCAATAGTAGGCTGTGAAGGGAAGTGTAGCGCCTTGGGGGCATGCGGGGGTCGGGAAACGAAGAGCATCTGCACTTGGGTTTTCAGGTGAGTTTCAACAATTCGGCCGATTGGACTGGAACAGCATGGCTGGGGCTATTCCGCCATACCGCTGTTCGTACGCCTTGCCACGCTCGCCGTCCACCGCTCTGTGATCGCTAATGGTGGTGTTCCGGCGTTGTCGAATCGCATTGGTCACCGCTTGCCCCCGAACCTATCTCCTCCGCCGGATGTGACTCACAATGCCCCAACGCCGGCTTCGCCTGCGACACGTCGCCTTTCGCGCTCATCGGACAACGCGGCCCCGTTTTCTGTCCCTGGCAACATCCCAAAGCCTGGGTTGCAAGGATCGATGCCAACGCCGGGGTCTCCGATTCACAGTGTCCCGCGCTGTCGTATCCCACACCGGGTTCGGCAGACGAAGCGTACGGCGAGGGACCAACCGCTCCGCCCATGCGCGACTGCCCCGTCACTCCCTCGGCCCCCCTGAACTGGAGTGCGCTGGCGACTGCAATCGCCGCAACGGCCGAGGCCCCCATAAGCGCCCAATACGTCTTCGACATTCCCCCTGACATTGCATCACTCCCTTTCCATTCGTACCACGCCACGCACAACCCGCGCAGCGAGGCGCCTTTCAACTCGTAACTTCCACCAGAGGACGCAATAACCATGCCTTCACGGCGAAACGTCGTAATGTTCTGGTGCGTCTGGGCAAACCGAGTCACCACTCCTACACCAAGCGGCCCTTGATGCGCAGAGTCTGGTCATGCGACCGCTCAGTCTCTGATCACTTCGTCCGGTCGCGAGCCTGTACTCCGTAACCCATCGCGTTGTCCGGTGTGAAGTTACGCCGCTCCGCAAGTATTCGGCACGAGAAGTGCTCAATGAATGATGCACATTTTGAATACGCGGCTCAGCGCGCCGATTACAGTTGGACGCTTGCCCCATTGCCGGCGGCAAGAGTCACCGCTGAGAGGATGGTGTGTCATGGAAAACAACGCGCTAATAAGGTTCGTCTTCAACGACGAACCGAACGCATACTCCAAAACGAAACTGAGAATTCACGCCATTTTGCTCCCTGCAAGCTTGAATGACCCTAATACAATCGACTGGGTACTCGCCGAACTCGAAGGCTGCTCCTTCCTGTTTCCCCGTGCAACGATCATTGTGGACTGGCAGGCCATCGACGACGTGTCGTACGGTTTCGTCAGGAAGTTCTCGGACCTCAGACGCCGCATTGAAGCGCGCGGCGGGCTGTTGACGTTGCGAGAAGACGGACACGGCTTGAATAGGGACAACGAATCGGACGCCTACCGTACCTGCCAACCTGTGGCGTGGGAGCTTCAGCCATACGGTGACGGCGCGACGGCTAATCGCGCTGCCCGTGTGTTCGCCACTCGTTCTTAGGCCAATGTTCCCCGCCCGAAGGGATCGAGGGTCATCCGAGATTCCGCCGCATCTTTGTCGATACGGATAGAAGCACCTTCGTGTCCGGCGCTGGTCGACGCCAAGTGTCAGTCCGAAGTCCACCGATCTGGCATTGACTCCGCGCGATTGGAGTAAGTGCAACAGCGTAGGCCAAGAAATGGACGGCCAGGGTCTTCCGCGCATCCTCCGCCAGTCGCAGCCACGCCTGCATGGCTCACCGATTCTCTGGAGTTGCGGGCAACCCGATCAGGCCCTGACCAAGTAGTCACCGACAGACGGCGCCCGCGGTGGCATCAACCCAGAGGTGATCATGAAACCAGCACTTGCACGGATTAAGACTCGACGACACCCCCTTGTATCGTCAAAAAAGAAGATCTCACCCCCACCCCCTGGTAGGGGTACTCAGTCGGAAACGTCATTATGCAATCGGTACTTACGACGATCATGGCCCGGCTGCCCCCTTGTTTCGTCAAATTACCAGGACGGCACCCCTGGCAACCGTGCTGAATTGGCTGCGTCGTTATGAAATATGCACTTACGACGACCACCGTCCGTCGCCCCCCTTGTATCGTCAAAATGCTCTCCGCGCACCCCCCTGTCTCCGTCCGCGGCCCTCGCAGGTAACCGTCTTGCCCCCCAACTTCCTGGCCGCGTTGCTTCTCGCTATTTCGCTTCCCCCACCCGCAGCTTGTCCTCCGAAGCCCGCGAGAGCCTGGGAAGAACCCGACCTCCGAAGCTTCAGGCGAAGGAGAATGCAACACGGTGGGCTATGTAGTAGGTGTGGTTCCCTGCGGACCAGGTTCTGCCTGTCCGTGACTGCCGGAAACGGGCGGATCGTGCATGTCGAGGCGTTTGTCAGTAAAGTAGCCTCGATTGAATGGTCTTGTCGGCCCGTGGGCGGTACGCGGGCGCACCAAGGGGAACACGATGATTGTCCTGATCGTTGCGATGTCCGCGGCGCTGGTGATTTCGGCCCTCTGCTCGCTGCTCGAAGCGACGCTGCTCAGCCTAACCCCGACGCAGGTGGCGCGGTTTGGGGAGTCCCACCCGACCGTGATGCACACGTGGCAAAAGCTTAAATCCGAGATCAAGCGTCCCATCGCCGTCATTCTGGTGCTGAATACCTTTTCGCACACAATTGGTGCGGCGGTGGCGGGCGCTCAGTTCGAAAGCCTGTATGGAAAGGAATGGCTTGCGACGTTCTCTATCGTCTTCTCCATTCTCATCCTGCAATTCACCGAAATCCTGCCGAAGACCCTCGGCGTACGGTACAACGCCCTCCTCGCGCCGATTGTCGGCATACCGCTCTACGCCGTGGTGAGGGCCTCCGCGCCGTTTATCGCCGTGATCAATCTCATTAACAGGCCCTTTGAGGGACGCCAAAGGAAGGACCATTCGGGGGGAACGGTGGACGAAATTGCCGCGCTTGCGGGCATGGCGCGCCTGTCCAACCTCATCGGCGAATACGAGGAATCCATCATAAAAAACGCGACGAAAATGTCGCTCACCAAAGTCGACAGCGTGATGATCCCCCACGATCAGATCACATTTTTGTCAACCGCGCAGACGATGACCGACGCCGTGCTCACGGCGCATTGGGACCCGCACACGCGCTTTCCCATCTGCGACGAGGGCGACCATGACCGCGTACTCGGGTACATCAACTTCAAGGAACTGGTATACCGCGCGCGGACAAACCCCTCCGACCCAAGCTTGCGCGGGATTATTCGTCCCGTCCATTTCGTCCATCAGGACGAATCGGCCGCCGAACTGCTTCGTATGTTTGTCGAGCAGCATGTGCACATGGCGATCGTGCGGGACGATAACGACAAGACGCTGGGCCTTGTCACGATGGAAGACCTTGTCGAGGAATTGGTCGGCGAACTCGAGGACGAATTTGACCGCTTGCCGCGCATGTGCCATGCCCTCAGCGGGGGAACGTGGATGGTCGGCGGGGGATTTCCCGCCTCCAAATTGGACGACGTACTGGGCGTGACGCTCGAAAACGCGCGCGGCAGCACGTCCGCCTGGCTCATCGACCGTATGAAGCGGCTCCCGAGGGTAAACGAGGTACACCAGGAAGCCGGATACGAGTTTCTAATCCGGCGCACGCGGCGCGGGAAGATTTTCGAAGTGTCCGTGTCCAAACCGCGTCCAGTGGCGGCGCGTCCGTGAACAACGATACAAGCATGCTGCTGGTGTTGCCGGTTCCGTACCGGCGGCACGGTGACGCGTTGCTGTTCGAGGCGCAGGCGTGCAACGGAATTGCGAAATGGGCCGACGGCTTTTCCTCCCTCGTCGTTGCATGCCCTGTCATACCGGACCGTCTGCTGGCGGCGGACGCCTCAATTGTCTGGAAGGACGTGCGGGAAATACCGTGCCCGGACCGTGTCCAGTTTGTGCCGTTACCGTGGGCCTACGGCGTGGGCGAGTTCGCGCGCGCGTATGGTCCTACGCGTAAATTGTTGCAGGGGCACATCGCACGCTGCCGCTATCTCCAGTTCGCGCCGTGGGGGCTTCTGGGCGATTGGGCGTCGGTGGCCGCGCTTGAAGCGATAAAGCTAAAGCGCGCGTACGCGCTGCATTTTGACATCGTCAATCACGTCAGGCATTTGCGATCAGCGGCAGGACAAGGCCTTTTGCGCCGCATCAAAGCAACGATCGAGGCGCCGCTGATGGACCGGCTCCACATCCATCTCGCGCGGCGGTGCGCGCTTGGACTGTGGCACGGGTTTGATACTTATACGTACTACAGCCCTTATTGCGCGAACAGCCATAACATCCATGACGTTCACACCAAGCCGGAGGATTGCATTACCGCGGACGATTGCGAAGCCAAGGCGCGCGAAGCCGAGCGCGCGCCGTCGCTGCGCGTTTGCTACCCCGGGCGCATGGTAACGATCAAGGCGCCGCTGGATTGGGTGCGCGCGGTCGGGCACGCGCGCGCACTCGGGGCGAAGATTGAAGGCGCATGGATAGGGGATGGACCCCAGTTGGAGGACGTCCGGGCGCTGGCTAGCGAACTTGGGCTAAACGATTGCCTATCGTTGCCCGGCTTTGTGTCCGATCGCGAACGTGTGCTGAACACGATTCGAAACTCGCATGTGATGCCGTTTGCGCACGTGACTCCCGAGTCGCCGCGGTGCCTCCTCGAATCGCTGCTGTCAGGCACACCCATCGTCGGATACGAAAATGCGTTCGCGCGCGATCTGCTGGACGGATACGGCGGCGGATCGCTTGTGCCCTTGTACGACTGGAAAAAATTGGGCGAGGAATTGGCGCGGTTGGAAAAAGACCGCCACGCGCTGTCCGAGATGATTCGCGCGGCAGGGACAAACGGAGCGCGCTTCAACGACGATGCCGTCTTTGAAGAACGGAGCGCGCTAATCAAAAAACACTTGCCGTGAACTTAGAGCGCTTGTGAATCCGGGACGCGCGGCCGGCGCGGCGGAACTACGCGCCCGCGTTTGCGCCGTGGTGTAAATGGCCTTTTGACGATCCGCCGAATGCTTACGATTCCAACGTCGGTTTGCGACAGCGGGCGAATTCCCGCCAAGCCGCCGATCGTGACCACGTAAACAGGATTGAGCATATTGTTCAGCAGATTGTCGACCATCCACAAAAGGACAATGACCGCCATGCACGCCGTGGGCGCGACGACGGGATGCACCCACCATGCCACCGGCACCTTGCGGAATAGCAGTAACGGCGGCAACAGGATCGCGGCGAGGACCGCGGCAACGCCGAAAGCGCCGTTAGTACCGAGTGTGATGATCCAAAGGCTGTCGGTAATCGTAATATCCTTGCCCCTATCGTCATAGATGCGCGAACGGCCCCAACCGCCCCAACCAAACACCGGTTGTTGGCGGGCGCGCGCCGACAGTGCTTCTTCGTTGTAGAAGCGCGTTTCCACGGACTGCGCGCGCTCCGGCCCAAACACCGTGCGCGTCAGTTCGGTGAGCTGCGAGCCGTCCCACACACCGGCGGACCGCGCGAAAACGTACAAGACGCACACCGCCCCGAGCCCGATCAGCGCCGCCGGCGAACGCAGGTACTTGACCGCTGCGAACAATCCGAGACCGACGGCAAGCAATACGATCGCGCCGCTGCTTCGGCACATGACCGTCGTAACGAGAAGTACGGCAAGGAACGCCCACATCGGGATGCCGCGAATGTGCCGCACGACACCCGATTTCCAAAGCGCAAGCCCGGCGAGGGTCGCCGTGACCATCCACATGCCGACCATCAAGCCGTGCTGCAAGAACACCATCGGGCGGTATCCACCGTACCGGATCGTCTGCATGAAACCGTGTTGATGGTAGCCGTAGGTAAGGCGATGGAGCTGCGGGCTCATTCGCATCTCGAACCAGCAGAACGGCAGGTACGCGAGACCGCCAAGGAATATGCCGAACGCCAAGTCACGCATCGATTCGTAGTCGGTGAAGTACAGTCGCCCGATGAAATACGGCAAGCCCCACCGCAGCAATTGCCCGTTGGACTCAGACAGTCCGTCGTACAGCCCAAGGCCGTTGGACAACGACGACATTAGCGGGCATGCGCACAGCACCGCCATCGGCAGATCGATCCACTTCGGCCGAAATGACAGGACCCGATTTGGTTCGAACAGCAGCGTCGCCAGAAACAATGACATCGACGTCGCGGTCATTTTGTTGTACTCGGGGATGCCCTTGAACTCGTACTCCGCGACGGGCAGGAACAGCCAGGCAACAATTAGCCCGGTGACGACCGCCCGGCGCGCGGGCAACAACATAAACAGCGCGACAAGCGCGAACGGCCACCCGAACATGGCAACCGGCACCAGGAAACTTGCGTCGGCGGGGACCTTCATGCGCGCACCTCGCGGCGCCGCGGGGCCATCGCCCCGTCGGCATTTGCGCGGGAGCGCGATTCGCTCTTCGCGCAGGCGGCGTGAAGCGCTGCCTCGAAACGATCCACGGCATCGTCCCAGGTGTAGCCGCGCGCAGTTTCGTACGCCCGATCGGACATCGCGCGCCACTGTGCGTCACTCATGCGCGCGACGCGAAGAATTGCGTCGGCTATGGCGCGCGGGCTTTCGTGATTGACGAGAATGCCTCCCCCCTGCCCCACCAACTCGGGCGCAGCGCCCGTTGGGGTCGCGATTACGGGCGTGCGGCACGCCATCGCTTCAAGAATGGGAAGCCCGAATCCTTCGGAGCGGCTTGCGACGATCCACGCATCGCATTGCGCGTAGATGTCGCGGATGGCCTCAGCACCGGGCAACAGCGTAAACCGGGTATCCGACGGCACGGGATGCGCTGCGGTGGGTGGGTGCATGCCAAACGAAACGCAGTCGATACGTCCAATCGATTCGCGCGCGATGCGTATACCCTTGCACGCCAGATCGGTGCCCTTCCAGGGAACAACTGCGTGCATAAAACCGACGGTGGGCGCCGGTTGCTTTCCGCGGGCCGGGGCATGAAACACGTCAAGATCGACGCTGTTCGGCACAAGCGAAACGTCGCCGTCGCCGTAGGAGTCGCGCGCGATGTCCGCAAGCCACTGCGCCACCACGATTTTGTGGAACGGCAGCGACCATGTCTGCTTTACACGTTCAACCGGCTGGTTGTCGTGAACCTCGTAATGCTGAATGAAGTACGCTTTGGCGCCCTTGCTCTGCGGAAGCGCGCTGACCCATTCCGCAGTCTCCCACCACGTCGCCACGACTACGTCCGCATCGGGGACATCCTGCGCGGTAATTGGCCGCCATCGGTCGAGCAATTTGCGAGGCACATCAAGACCGTCCAAATGCGAGGGATACACATGCGGCACACGCGGCCAGCCCTGCCCGCGAACAAGACTGCGGACGCGGGCGCGGAACGACGGTTGCGCGTTGGGCGGGTGCACGAGCAACACATCGTGACCACGCCGCTTCAGGCGTTCCGCGTAGACCGCGATCACGCGGATGCCGCCGGAGAGACCCGGCTGCGGAAGTATGAAGGTTATCCTCATCGCCGTCGCGCCTCAGTGGCCCCGTAGCGCACAATACATCGCGCGCCACGATTCGACGGAGAGCGGCTCCTTGCGCAGCGCGCGAAGCGCGTGCTTGCGTGCACTGGCCACGTAGCCCGCCCCCAACGCCCACCACGCCCATTTGCGGTACGACTGCCCGACGCTTGGCGGCGCGACAATGCGCCGATCAAGCCCTTCGGGAACAGGCAATCCGCGGCGAATGTGCGCGTCGCGTACAACGTCAATCGTGGAAGCCTGCTGTTTCTCCGATTTCGAATAACCGATACTCGACAGATGCTGCCGATAGCGAAGGACCACGTCGGGCAGGTTTGCGACACGCCCCACTTCCGCGAGCCGCAGGAAGAAATCGAGGTCCTCCGCCCAGGGATACTTCGCGCTGTACCGGCCGATGGCTTCAATCGCCGAGCGGCGCGCCATCATGGCTGGATGAATAATCGTGCCGCCGCGGCCGGCAAGGTGTGCGGCGTCGATGTCTTCGTGCGTCATCTCGTCGCACATTTCGCACAGCGGCGCACCTTCCGCATCGATCAGAAGCACACGTCCGCCAACAACAACGCAGTCGGGGTTTGCGCGAAGAAACGCGACTTGTTTCTCGAAGCGATCAGGCAGCGCTATATCATCCGCGTCCATCCGCGCGATAAACTCCGCCCGTGCAACCTCGAGTCCCTCGTTGAGGGCCGCGATGTAACCTTTGTTTCCGTGCGATGCGATGCGAAACCGTGAGTCCTTCGCAGCGTACTCGCTAAGGACATCGAGCGAGTTGTCGGTTGACCCGTCATTGATCACGATGTATTCGAAATCGCCGACGGTCTGATTCAGAATGCTGTCGAACGCCTCGCGCATGTATTGAGCGTTGTTGAACACCGGCGTGATGACCGATATTGTGGGCGTGTGGTCTTGGCCGCTCATATCGCGAATCCCAACGTAATCAGGACTATCGCCAATACGAGGCCGGCAAAGTCCAGTTTCGGCAGCCAAACATTGTAGCGGCGCACGGCCCAAACCAAGACCGGGTATAGGAATAGTTCCGGCAGCGTTACACCGATGAGCACGCCGACCATACTGCCGTGGTTCCAAAAGCTTGCGGCCAGGGGCGCGAAGTAGTCTGGCTGAGCGATAACAGGTGTGAGGACGGCGTTCCCGATGAGCGCACCGGCGTAACCGCCAACGAACATCGTCACGCACATCAACACCGTCCGCGTACCTTGCATGATCATGAACCGGTAGGAGTCGCCCATGGCAAGCAACACGGGACCGACCGTGCTGCCAATGACGGAAACGATCGCGCCGGCGGAAAGAATCTGTAGCATCCAGCCCGTTTCCTGGAACTTGTCGGGATAGAACAGTCCGACAATGTCTTGACCCCAAACGACGAGCACGCAGACGGGCGGTACGCTCAGCGCCATGAGGACAGCACGGACTCGGTACGTTTGGCGGCGCAATTCCGCGGGCGTTTCCTCCGCAATACGTGCATAGAGCGGAAACAGGACGCGCTGCGAGATGTGGTGCATGCCCTGCACCAGACCGTCCTTCAAAAACACGGCAATCCCGTACGCGCCGAACATGGCGATCGGCATATACCATCCCATAAGCAACTGATCGCCGCGGCTCGCTAGAAACCCGAAGAGCGTGCTGAAGAAAATCCACTTTCCGAAGTGGAGCAGTTCGTACTTCGATGCCCTGTCCCATGCGATGCGATTCGCGGGGCCCGGACAAAACTGATGGCTCGCAATCATTCGGACGAGAGAAGAGAGCAGAGCGCCCGCAATCAACGCGTAGACGGTACGGCTGAAGTACGCGAAAATAAGGGTTCCAATAATCGCGATGACTTGCGTGCCAATGTTGATAGCGGCGAGGCGGCCGAGCCGCACGTCACGGTTGAGCAAATAGAGTTTTGTGGAATTGAAACCCTCTATCAGGCCTGCCATGCCCGCCAAAGGCAGCGCGTACAGCACAGTCTCGTTATCGTAGATTCGCGAAACCGGCCACGCCAGCAGGGCCGAGACGAGCGAGAAGCAGACGCCCCGGATAATCTGCATCGTCCATGCCGTGTCAAGAAACTTCGGGTCCGAGCCGCGCTTGCTCTGAATGATACTCTGCCCGATACCAAGATCGGAGAACATACTGATGCCCTGCATGAACACCGCGACGATCACATTGACACCGAATATCACGGGGTCGTTTATGATCCCCGCCAACAGGACGTTCGACAGGAAGCGCAGCGCCTGACTGCCTCCGTATTCGACGATGCTCCATGACGAGCCATGAAGCATCATCTCCTTGAGCGAGCGCTTGCGCGGTGGTGCGGGTGTAATAGCCGCATCTCCCGGCGATTCCGGCGTTATGTCAACTACTCCGGACACTACGACTTTCCCTGGGCTATGACCTGCTCGGCTTCGGCCTTGCGCGGAAAATCGAGGCCGAGCTGATTGGCGTACTGCAACGCGAGTTGAATGTTGTTCTTGCCTTCATCGGCCTGATCCTGATCGATAAGGAGCTTTCCGTAGTCGAGCATTAGCGTTGGATCGCCCGGACGCAATTCGAGCGCGACGGTCAGGTTCTTCCGGCCTTCGACCGAATTCCCCGTACGGACCTGCGCTATGCCGAGCGTATGAATTACCTCCGCATTCCGCGGCAACTTCTCGAAGGCGCTTTGCGCGAGCGACAGTGCCTCGCTGGCGTCCCCGCCAGTTTGCAGCAGGCAGTACGCGAGATTATTCGCTGCATACGGATCGTCCGGCATGAGGTCGAGCACATGGCGCGAGGCCTCGAGCAACGCGGGGTAATCGAATTGGTCGCTGTGGAATTGCGCGAGGCGCCGCCACGGCAAATCATTGACTGGCTCGACGGACACCGCCTTCTCCAATGAGGCTTTCTGGCCAACCGTATCCTTCATTGCGCCCTGTACGTCGGCGATGCCGACCCACGCTGCAGCCATGGCGGGGTACTTTTCGGTGAACTGCTGCGCAGCCGTGAGCCGATCCGGAAAGTCGGATGCCCGCGCCAGTGCACTGAGCAAGAACTCGACGAGGCGCGCTTTGCCGGGCGCCTTCTCGTCGGCCGTGCGGAACATCGTGTAGGCATCGCGCCAGAATCGGATTTCGCGCAGCGCCATGCCGTATGCATAGAATCCGAGAGCATCGGGGTCCGCCCTCAGTGCGACCGCCAGTGATTCGCTGTCCTTGTCGATCGCATCGGTAGTGACTCCGAGCGCACGCGCAAGTACGATCGTGGAGGGACCCGTGATCGGTCCGCCTTCCGAGTTCTGCAACGGGCCGCCTGCTTCGGCAATCTTGCCTGTCTTCGCGAGCGCAGCCACGTGCATCAAGCGTGTCGGGACTGGATAATTCGCACGCGCCGCTTCGGTACAGCGCGCGAGGACAACGTCCCATTGCGTGCGGGCAGCGGCGATGAGCGCGGCGAGCAGGAGACGCTGATGCTTGAATTCATCCGACGCCGGTAAGGACGCGAGCACGTCTTCGGCTTTATCGGTTTCGCTACGCGCAAGCAACAATTCCGCAAGCGCGATCGTGAGTTCCTGCTTGTCCGGGAGCCGTTCGATTCCCTTGCGCAGCACTTCCTCTGCGAGGGCAAAGTCGCCGGCATCGCGATACACGCGCGCGAGGTTTAACATCGCGGGGGCATCTTCCGGGAACAATGCAAACGCGGACTCGGCCTGACGGCGCGCGTCCTCGGTGAGTCCTGCTTCGAGCATGGTTTCGAACAGGGCCTGCCGCGCTTCGCGGTTGTCGCCGTGACGCGAGATCAACTGTTTTAGCGCGCCTATCGCGAACTTTGGCATGGCAGCGCTTCGGAACATGCTGGAAACGTTGTAAAATGCGACGCCGTTGTCGGGAAACTCTTTCAGGCACTGGGAGTAAATGCGAAGCGCCTGCGCGCGCGCGCCGAACATCGCCAACGCAAACCCCTCGGCATTGGCGCGGAGAATTCGGCGATCCGGGATGGCCTCCTGCCACGAATCGATTGACTCCTTGAGCCTCTGCGCGTCGCGGCTGAACAGGGCGTTGATATACTTCGCGACGGGCGAATCCGGTGGCAGCGAATCCGCCATCGCGCGCGCCACCGGCAGGTCCTGCACAAATACAGCCGCCAGCGCAATCGTATCCGCCACATTGTTCTCCCGCGTGGCCATAAAGGCTTCGCGGTCCTTCAGGAGTGCGCGCAGGGACGCGCTGCGCCACAAGGCCTGCCACGTTACAGCGCCAGGCTTTTCGACGTTTGGAGACGGGGTCGATTCCGCCGGCGTTGCGGCTAATGTCTCCGCTCGCGACTGTGCTTCGGATAACAGCTTCGCGATCTGGGGATCGTTTGGCAACGCACCCGCCGCCGCTTCGAGGCAATTCACGGCATCGTCGCGTTTCCCCTTCGCAAGCAGGCAGGCGCCGATCACGTAGTTGGCCCAGGGAGATTCCGGCGTTTCTTCGAGGATAGGTCCAGCGATTTTTTCGGCCTCGTCCAGCTTGCCGCTCGCCAGTAACGTGCGCGCCAGCGACAACTGAATCGCCTTGTCGTCGGGCCGTTGATCGGCCAGGGAGCGGAATTCATTTTCGATTTCCGACAACTTGCCCTGCGCGCGGTAGGCTTCGACCAGCATCATGCGCGCGGGCATGGACTCCTTGTCGGCATCGAGAGTCGCCTTCAGTTCCTTCTCGGCGGCGGCGGGGTCGTTGGCGGAAATCAGCGCGCCGGCAAGATTGACGCGGACCTCGACCGAATCGGGGTATGAGTCGCGCAGGCGCTTGAGTTCCTCGACGGCCTCCGACGCGCGGCCGGTGTCGCGCAATACCGCTGCATGCAGGATGCCGCCGAGGTCAGGTTTGATTGCGGAGTATTGCGATGCCAATTCTTCCGCCGCCGCGGTGTCTTTCAAGGCGAGCGCTGCTCGCACGCCTTCGAAGTATGCCTTGTCTTGCGACGGATCAAGCGCGACCGCCTCTTTGTAGGCCTTCAATGCGGTTTCGGTCTGTTTTTGAAACCATAGGCAACGCGCCTGGCCCAGCTTGGCGGCCCCGCTCTTGGGATCGACTTCGAGCGCGCGATCGAATGCTGCAGCGGCTTCCTGAACGTTTCCGAGCAGCAAGTAGGTATTGCCTTGCTCGGTAAACTGCTCGGCACGGCGCTGGGAGCAGCCTGCAAACAATAGCATGGCGCACGCGCCCGCGAGCGCGGCTGTCTGCACTATCTTCGCTATTGTCATGGTCCGTCTCCTTGTCACTCGATGTGCTCGAGCATTACGGGCGCGAACTTGGTCGCGAAGTCCTCGAGCGTATCGAATGCAGCGCGTTCGCCTGCCGGCCCAATTGGCGTGGCCAGTTTGATCATCGCGGAAGTCGGCTCGCCAAACGTGATCTGGTTTCTCGTCCATTCGAGTGCGTTGCGGAAAAAGTCGCCGGTAACGTGGTCGCCGGTCTTGAACCAATACAGGACGGCCTCGCTGCGGTCGGCCTTCACGAGCACGAGCTGCTTGGCAGAGAACAGGATACCAATCGGCACCTGGCGCTGTTTGACGATTTCCCATCCGTCGCCGACAAGGCACACCTCGGGAAAGTGGAGGCTGCGGCGCGTGGACCCGGCGTGGACGATGCTCAACTGAACGAACCGGCCGCCGGGCGCCGCGTAGTCGCGAATCATGATCGCGCTGGTTTCGAGAATGCGGCGCGTGGTTTCGTCGATCTCATAGTCCTTGCGTACACGGTAGTCGGCGATTTCACGGGGAATTTCGAGTGTTTCGGGCGCAGCCGCGTTCATGTTCGCCGACGATTGCGCGCGGACGATTTGCAGATGGAGCACCATGACCATGCCAAGGAGCGCGATCGCCGCCAATGCGACAGTCATGCTAACCGATCGAACGGGCAATTGAGCCGCACTCCGCGGTGCACCGACGTCTGGGGACGCCGGCGCCCAACGGCGCAACGGAATGTCAATCGCGGTGAACAACGCAATCGCAACCGCGTAGATCAGGAAGCCGGAGTAGTCATGTACCCAGCCCCCGGCCACTTCGCTTCCCCAAAAATAGCCCACGACGCACAGCAGAAAAATGCGCACGATGTTCGAGACAATCGCGATCGGGCCCGCCAGGACCAGGATGAGCAGGCGCGCCCACGTCTTCGCGGGGCAGATGTACGCCGCGACGGCGCCAATCGCGAGGAGCGCGATGAGCGATCGCAGGCCACCGCATACGTCGCCGACGAGCAGCCGATCCGTGCCAAAATAGATGTATGACCCATCGCGGATCATCGGAAGCGTGATGGCGTTCGCCATCCATACCGCGCACGAGGCGGCCATTAGCTTGAGTTGCAGCGCGATGCTTTGGGTGAGCGACGGCGGTATGGGGATCATGAAAAACAGGAACAACAACGGAAACCAGAGGCCCAGGGCAAGCCGCGTGCCCGCGAACGCAATGACAACGCCTGCAAGCATCGGAACGAGGGATATATGAGCGAAGACACGAAAGCCGAGAAAGTCGCCCAGCACAAGGAGCAACGAGGCCATCGCGACCCACACGATTCCCCACGCGGAAGAACGCCACGAAAATGCGAGCAGGGCGGCCCGGTTGCGCCAGGCAAAGTACGCGCTGATAAACGGCACGAGAAATCCATGCGTATAATACGAATCGACAAGCATCCAGTTGACGTACAACTCGCCGCACGAGCGCCAATACGTTATGACGAGCAGCAAGGCCACAACGGCGAAAAGCATCACGGTGGTTGCGTCGGGCCGCGATGAGGCGCGCGGTGCGGACGTTGGCGTCGAGACATCCGTCATGCCGCGGCCTCCTTGCGTTGAATCGCTTCCTGCAACTGATCGAGTCGCCTCGCATCGACGACTTCGCCTGCGCCGGCTTTGGCGCGCGCCTTGTCGAGGTGCTGTCGCGCGAGCTCCAGCTCGTTCGTCGCGAAGTAGGCTTCCGCGAGCGCGACGTCGAACTGCGCGGGGACTTCCTCCGTTTCGAGAGCATACGGGCGTAAGTCGCGCAGTGCGCGTTCGTATTGGCGCATAGCGACAAGAATCACGCCGCGCGTGCCCTTGTATTCGGGGCGGTCGTCCAGTTCGATGGCGCGGTCCGCGGATGCGAGGGCTTCCTGCAAGCGGCCGTTGATCTGGCCGAGTAAGCGCGCCCGTGTGTTCAGCATGTCCGCGTCGTCGGGGTTGCGCGACAGGTACCGGTTACATAGGCTGAGCGCTTCAAGATTGTCCTCTTGCCGCAGCCGCACGGCGAGCATCGCGCGAATCGCGGGAATGTAATTCGGGTCTGCGAGCAGCGCGCGCGTAAGACACGTGGACGCTTCGCGCCAGCGCGATTCGCTTTCTGTTTTCGCCCACCACTGCGCCAGCGCGACCCATACGGCGGGATCTTCGCTGCGTCCTTCCGCGAATGCCGTGACCAGGTTTCGTGCCTCGTCTTCGCGGCCCTGCCGCATGACTACGCTCGCGAGCGCTTTCAATGTCTCCAAATCGTCCGGGTGCGCAGCGTATTCCGCGCGGAGCGGCTCTTCGGCCGCACCGTCTTCGCCGCGCGCTACAAGCAGAGCGCCGCGCAGCGCGCGAAGGCTTTCCGCATAGGCGGGATCGTCCGCGACGAGCGCTTCCAGCTTGCCGAACGCCGCCGTCGCGTCGTTGCGCGCTCCGCGTTGAAGCAAACACGTCACGAGCATTTGCCATGCCGCCGGGTCCGCAGGATCGTCTTCGAGAATGCGGCGAATCACCCGCTCGGCTTCAAAAAGCCGGTCCGTGTTCAGCAGCGCGTCAGCTTCGAGCAGGCGGAGGGCGGATACATTCGGCGCCAGCGCCATCGCACGCTCGATGTGCGTGAGCGCGCGCGGATAATCCAAACGCGCGAGCGCGACCTTTGCAAGCCCCCAATGCGCGCCGACAGCGGAGGTGTCCATGGCCACGGCGTTTTCGAACAAGTTCTGCGCGCGATCCAATTCGGGCGGAGTCCGCCGTAACAGCATCAACCCGTCGGACACCTGGAGCATCGCGTTGCCGGGGTCTTCCTGGCGCACGGCGTGGACCAACCTCTGCGCGTCCTGCTCCGCCTGTTGCGAGGGATCGGTCACGAGATAGGTTTGAGCAAGCTGCAGGCGCGCAGCGTTTAGCCGCCGACGCAGCGTCGTTCCCGAATTCACGCGTGGCGCGCACTCATCGAGCCACTGAGCGGCCTTCGCGAGTTCCCCGTGGCGCAACGCAAGCGCCGCCCGCTCGACTTCGAGACTGACCCTCGCTTCGCTTTCGCCCAGTCTGCCGATGCCGCGCTCGAGCATGGCCATCGCTTGCTCATAAAACCCGTGCTGCGCAAAGAATGTGGCCCATTGGGCGTACTCGGAATGACCCAGGCTCGCATCGGCGGTGGCTTCGTCGATGATCTTGGCCGCTGCTTCCGGGTCGTTGGCGACGAGCGCCGCGCTTGCGCGCATCAACAGGAACTCGGTGGGGTCGCATCCCTGGGAAATGGCCTTATCAATGACCGCGGTAGCTTCGCCGGGCCTGTCTTGGAGCAACCAGAGGTCCGCGAGAATGCGGTACGGCATCGGCGCGGCGGGATCGGTCTCGATGGCTTTTTCGAGCGCCGCGCGAATGTTGTCGTTGTACTCGGCGATTGCGTCGCGCCGTACCGCGGAATCGAGCAGCGCCGCCGCAGTGGTGACCAGCAGTTGCCGATCGGGATTCGACTGCTTGGCGAGGTCTTGCGCGCGTGACGCAAGCATCTCGATGGACACCGGACGACCGAAGCGCTGCGCCATCAATCGTTGTGCGCGCACATCGGTGGGGTTTTTCGACAGGTACGTTTCAAGCGCATTGCGCGCGAGCTCGATCTCGCCGGTTGCGAGGTAGGCCTCGGCAAGCGTGTACTCGGCCAACGCGAACCCCGGTCGAAGCTGCGTCACCGAGGCAAGCCGCTTGACCGCTTCTGACGGCTCGCCGCGGACGAGCAACTCCTTCGCCGTGAAATACTCGCTTATGGGAAGTTGGTCGGGGTACGCGGCCGAGTATTCCGCGATAGTCGCCTTCGCGTCCTCGAACGCGCTCATCCCCAATTGCAGATCGGCAAGCGTAATCAAGATGACGGGCGTGTCGATGCGAACGAACACATCAGCCTGCTTCAGCGCCTTAATTGCGTCTTCCATCATGCCCTGGTACACGTAGGCGGATGCGAGCATGAGATATATAGGGCCTTCGTCCGGCTTCGCCTGGATCGCGTTGCGCAGGTGTTCGATGGCGCTCGCGTACTGCCGCCGCAGCAAGTCCGCCTGCGCAGCCGCGACAAGCACGTCGGGATCGTTCGGCGACAATTCAAGCGATTCATCCAGCATTGTCTGCACTTCGGACCACGTGCTCTTTCGCGCAAGAAATCGCGCGTAGTCGGCGACGATACGCCCGTCGTCGGGACGCGCCGCGCGGGCGCTTGCGAAGACTTCTTCCGCTTTGGTTTCAAGTTCTTTGTCGCGAAGCAAACGGGCGTAGTTCCCATACACGTCGGACCGATCGGTGTTATTCTGGATCAGGGCCTCATACCCCGCCATGGCTTCGTCGATCTTGCCCATACGGTCGAGCGCCAGCGCACTGTAATAGAGGTAGTCCGCGTTGCCCGGCGCTCGGCGCAGCCAGTCGCGTGTGAAGTACTCGAGCGTACTCCAAGCCGATAGCTTTACGTTCAGATCGACCATCTTCTGGCGCACGTCGTCGCGGCCGGGATGGTACCAGAGTATCTGCTGGTACGCAGTGGCGGCCGCGCGGAGCGACCCGATCCGATCCTCGGTCAATCTGCTGCACGCGTCAGCGTATTTCAGCAGGAGATCGGAGTTCTTTGGGTCCTGAGGAAGATAGCGCTCGAGGAGTCCTTTGGCACGCGCCCATTCGCCGTTGTCGTACGCAGCCAGTGCATCGTGCAGCCACGCGCGGTTGCGGTATTCGAGATACAGGAACGCTCCGCCAACCGCCACGGCGCCGATCGCGACGACGCTCGCAAGTAGTACGGCAAGGATGATGACCGTCTTGCGTTTCATGAGGTCGCAGAATCCGGTTTCGGTCGCGAAACATAGACCGACCAGAGCTCGGCAAGCAGCAACTTTAGAAAGAGCGCGTCTTCGACAAGATACCGGCGCCACAAGCGGCGCGGCTCTTGATACAAGCGCCAAACCCACTCGAGGCTGGCCCGTTGCATCCAGACAGGCGCGCGCTTCACGCGGCCGGACAAGAAGTCAAATGCAGCGCCGACGCCAATCATTACAGGCGCTCCGCATGCGCAAGCGTTCGCGTGCATCCAAATTTCTTGTTTCGGCGAGCCGAGGGCAACGAAGACAATGTCGGGCCGCGCGTCACGCACGAGAGTTGTGGCCGCGGCGTTCGCCTCCGGGTCGGCATAAAAGCCGAACGCGGGCGAATGCACGCCGGCGATTTTGAGCGCCGGAAATCTCCGCTTAAGCTGATCGGCGGCCTCGGCGGCGACACCCTCTTGCGCGCCAAAGAAGTACACCGAGTACCCGCGGTCGGCAGCGTGACCGGAAAGCCACGTGATCAAATCCGACCCGCTCAGCTTCTGCCGAAGCGGACGTCCGAGCAGTCGTGATACCCAAATGATGGGCATACCGTCGCACAAGACAAGCCACGCGTTTTCGTACGCGGCGCGAAACGCGTCGTCGCGATGGTAACGGCACACGTGGTCGACATTGGGCGTTACAATGCACTGTGGCGTGCCGGCCGCAATTTGTTCGTCCACCAGCATCACCACTTCATCGAGCGTCACGTCGCAAAACCGCATGCCGCACATGCGGCGCTCGCGCACCACGCTCGCATGCGGGGCGCGGCCTGGCGGTGCGCCAGCGGCAATGAACCGCGCCGCGCTTCCGGTGTTTGGAGCAGCCGTGTTCACGAAAACTTCTCCGTGGGATGCCAGGGGCCGTTGACTATTTCGCGCCGCCGTTCGGAGCACGCGGTATCGATTGGCGGCCCCTTTGCACGAATTCCTGTTGTCAGCCGCCGGCGCGCCGTGGCTAGGCGCCGTCCTGCTTGGGCCGAATCGCACGGTCTTCCAGCAGTATCATTGTGGGCAATTCGTCTCCATCAATCTTTTCCGGCGACGGCCCGATGAGGGATTCGTCGGCGGACGCCGACGCGTCGACCGATTCTTTGCCGTAGTTGTAGAACTTCTCAAGGTTGTCGCGCATATAGCCGCCCGCCACGGGCTTGGCGCGGTTCAGCACGACACCAATGACGTTCGATCCGATCTGCTGCAGTTCGGAGAGGGCGCGCCGCACCATTCCCAGGCTCGACACTTCCGCGCCGACTACCATGATCACGCCGTCAACGACCGGTGCGAGCAATTTTGCGTCAGCCATCAATAGCGTAGGCGGCGAATCGATCAGCACATGCTCGAACGCTTCTTCCGCCTTTTCAAGGAACTCGACCATGTCGCGCGACGCGAGCTTGCCGATGACTTCCGTTGTCAGAAAACCGGGACCCATCACGTAGAGATTGGCAATGGGCGCGGAACGCACTGCTTCCTGCAACGAGACTTGGTTCGCGAACACCTCGCCAAGCCCCGTTCCACGTTCCATCCCGAGCGTTTTCTCGACAGACGGACGGCGCGCGCAGATATCGAGCAACAACACGCGGCGATTGGCCTGTGCCAGCGAAATCGCAAGATTGCATGCAAGCGTTGTCTTACCGTCGCTGCGCGACGCGCTCGTCACCAGGCACGTGTTCAATTCGGCAGACCCCTCGGGCGGATAGATGATGCGCGTGAGAACGCGGCGGAACTCGTCCGCCGAAATCGAGTCGGGATGCTCCGCAGTCAGCAGCGCAGCCTTCGTATTGGACGGAAGTTTCTCGGCACTCAAATCGGGAATCATCGCCATCATCGGGAGATCGGTGACATACTTCAGATCGAGCACCGTCCGGACCTGCTGGTCTGTCAATTCGCGGTAAAGGCCGAAGGCAAATCCCGCCCCGCACGCCATCATGCACACGAGTATCATGACCTTGAGCCGCTTTTTGAAATCGGGCACTGACGGCGCCTGTGGCGCGACCGCTACGTCGATGCTCGCGGGGGCGCGGCTGTCGGCGCGCGCAATGCGGATGCGATCCTTGACGTTTCGCAGCATGTCGCGCACGTCCGCGAGTTCGGCTTCCTTCTCCTTCAGTTCCGACATCGCCTTGCCGTACTCGATGTTGTCGGAGGCATGTTCACGCAATTCCTGATCGAATTTGTCAACGCGCTTGCTGGCGTCAGCGACGCGCTTGGTTGCGGCCTCGAGGTCGATGTCCGTTTTCGCGTTCTGCGACAGCAGCGCCTTCGAACGGGCCTGCTGCTTGGCCGTCTCGACGCCCGCCGCCAACGAATTCCGTTCTTTGGTCAGCGCGACGTAGCGGGGCGAGTCCTTCTGGAAATTCGCACTCCGGCTCAGTTCGCTGTCTTTCGCCGCAAGCTGGTTGGTCTGTACCTGCACCGCAGGATCGGAAGCGACGATCGTTTCGATGCCAAACTCGTACACGGGTTCCGACGGCTTCGCCGCGTTTTGTTCGATTAACTCGGCTATTCGCCGCTGTTGCGCTTCAAACTGCTCGACCGCGGTCTCGGCAGACTCCTTCTCGTCGATCGCTTTCCCGAGATTGTCGAAATACGCTTGCCGTTCCGCGTCGACGCCGATACCGCCACTCTCGCTGATGACCCCGCCCACGTTCTTTCGCCGGTCCGACACCGCCTGTGAGAGGGCGGAAATCTGGGTCTCCAGATCGTCTTGTTCCTTTTGGAGTTCGCGCGTAATCTCCGCGTCTTTGACTTGGTTCGCCTGCGATGCGTGCTTGAGGAATTCTTCTACGGTAGCCCTCACTATCGTATGGGCGGTGTTGCGGTCGCTCGATTGATACGACACTTGGACCAACTCGGAACTGGGGATAATCCGCGCCTGAAGTTCCTGGGCGAGATAGTACGCGGGGTCCCTCCGGTTCACCATCGACGGCAGGGTGCGGACGTCTTCCCGTTCGGAGACGCGGCCCAGGACCGCCGCGCCCTTAATCA
This sequence comes from Candidatus Hydrogenedentota bacterium, assembly GCA_013359265.1. Lineage (NCBI taxonomy): Bacteria > Pseudomonadati > Candidatus Hydrogenedentota > Candidatus Hydrogenedentota bacterium. The sequence goes on along the minus strand of JABWCD010000014.1, from coordinate 12,604 downwards.
GGTTCACCTGCGTCTCGACGTATTGCCCATAGTCGGACGCAACAGCGATCTCCTGGTTCGTGCTCAATATTGTTGGCCGCGTGTGCGAGAACCGAATCATCGCGGTTGCTTCATATTCGCGCGGAATAACAAACCACACGGCCACAAGCAGCGGAACCGCCAGCGCGGCCGAGATTGCGATCATAACGGGGCCGCGCGTGCGAACGAGCCGCTTCAGGTTGATGCCGCGGCCGGCGCTGCCCGCGGAAGGAGCGGCGCCGATCGGTATCAGTTGGGTTGCCGTTTCGGTCGTGAAATCCGTGGGCATGCGATCGTTCCTACGGTTGCTGCTGCTGCGCAGAGAGAATCGACAGCGTCGAAAGCGCGGCCGAACTGTTGTTTCCCGTTCCGATAAAGCCGCGAATGGTCTGTAGCGTATTCAACAGATTGTTTCCGTCGTCGCCCGAGTCCACCAACAGCCGGTTTCGTTCGTCCGCATAGTATGCGTCAAAGGTCTGTGTGTACAGGCTGAGCACGGAGGAAATCGTACCGGTCAGGCGTGACACAAATTCCTGCACGCGCACGAGGGACTTGCGCGGGATGTAGATCACGTCGCCGGGTCTCATCGGGAAATCGGCGCCGGTCTTGAGAACTTGGCGCAGGTCCACACGGTAAACGTCGACGTTTTCGGCGTCCACAGGACGAATTATTCCGACCTCGCGCAGTTTGCCCTCGGACTCGTTAAAGCCGCCGGCCTGCGTCAGCACCTGCAGCAGTGTCTGTCCTTCATACAGTTGGAAGACCGACGGCTGGCGCACTTCGCCGAGCACGTACACCAAGTTCACGTTCTCCGGGATGTACACGACGTCGCCCGGTAACACCGGCGTTTCCGACGGATGTGGGCCGACCTTCGTCAAACCGCGAAGGTCCAACTCGATGACTTCGCGTTTGCCGGAGGCCGAACGAATGAGAAACGCTTTCGTCAAAGTGCCTGTCGTCGCGGCATATGACTCGCCGCCGGACCGCTGCGTAATGCGCAGGCCACCTGCAACGTTTACCGCTTCGAGAATATTGATCTTGTTCGTGTACGGGAAGCGCGTAGGGTTCGCCACGTCGCCAAGCACGTAGTAGTACTTGCTCGTCGCGGCGCTTATGTTGAGCGCAAGTTGCGGCTCGATAAATATCTTTTTGTACGCCTCGACGGCCATGGCCTCCGCTTGGGCGCGGGTCTTCCCGTTTACCTGGAGGTCTTCCTTGATAAGCGGCAACGAGATAGTGCCGTCGAACAACACGATCACCTGTGTGCGGGAGAGCGTGGGATCGTCAAACGACTGAAACGAGAGCGTGTCTCCCGGGCCCAGCGTGTACTCGGCGGGCGCCTCTTTCACGGACCCTTCCGGTGTCGCGGCGCTCTCGGCCGTTGTGCTCTGCTGCGGCGCGGCGTCGCCGGGCTGCAACGATTCGGGCAGCAGCCCCTTCGTTGACACGCGAACGGACTCGACAATCGGAGACTTGATTTCTGCCACCGTCTCCTTCTTTTTCAAAACGCCCGCGTGCGCGGACACTGCCGCGAAAAACACTGCAAGCACAAGTACGGCCCCATGCCGACCGGCCCACATCGTATGATGCGTCATGACTTTCTGGCTCCCTTAAACCTCGTCCTGCTCGATGCCACCCGCTTTGCCGATTTGATATGCGTCAATCCGGCGTAACAATGAACTATAGCTCACTTTCAACAGCTTCGCCGCCTTGCGCCGGTTCCACAATGTGAATCGCAATGCCTCCTCGATCATGGCGCGCTCCGTCTCTTCGACGGCTCGCTGCGTCGCCTCTTTAAGCGGAATGAAGCGCTTGGCGGCGGATTCGCCCGGTCCATTCGACGGTTTGACCTCGACGGGCCTTGGCGAAGCCCCCGCGGGCGCCAAGTCAGGGCTAATCGCTTCGCCCTGCAAGGCCTCTGGATCGTCTGTCGTAACATACTTTTTGACGCATGCGCCGAGCTCGCGGATGTTGCCATACCATTCGTACTCGACCATGCCTTCCAGAATGCTTGCGGGAATGGGTTTGTACGGCTTTCCGAGCCGCTCGCAATGATTAAAGTTGAAGTGCTCCGCAAGTAGCGGGATGTCCTCCTTGCGTTCGCGAAGTGGGGGCATTGACACGACAACTTCACCAAGCCGGAAGAATACGTCCTCTCGCATGCGGCCTTCGCGCACCGCCTTCTCGAGGTCCACGTTCGTCGCGGCAATCACACGCACGTCCACGACGATGGGTTGCACGCCACCGATGCGCATGAACGGCTCGCCGTCTAGCACTTGTAGCAGTTTGCCTTGAACAGTATAGGAGGTCTCGGCAATCTCATCAAGGAAGATCGTCCCGTGGTTGGCGAGTTCGAATCGCCCCGGCTTCGATGTGCGCGCGCCCGTGAACGCGCCGCGTTCATAACCAAACAGTTCGCTCTCCAGGATGCTCTCGGGTATGGCGGGGCAGTTCACTTTGATGAAGGGTTTGCCGTACCGCTCGGAGTACTTGTGAAGGAGCCGCGCGGCGATATCCTTACCGGTCCCGCTTTCTCCATTGATGAGGACGGTAATCGACGATTCGGCCAAGCGCTGGATCACCTCGCGCACGTGCTGAATCGCCGGGCTAACGCCGAGCAACCCCTCATTCAATGGCGCCCGAATGATCTCCTCGTGAGACCTGGGCGCCTGGGCCAATTCTGGCACAACTACCTCCTGCGGAGTGGTGCGTACCGTTTGCGACACGGTATGCCCCGGTATCCCTTCGGGGACTCCGTCCAACTGTACCGTCCGGCGAGGCCGTACGTTCCACGGGGAGACAAAACAATTGTCATGCCAGACAATTCTTGAATCCGGCTCGCTCGATTTCATACTTACGAGTTCTCCTTGGATGCCATTATATGGTATGAGACTCAGAGAATATACCAAATATTGTGGTCAAATCGGCCAGCGTCGCTTTGCCCCTCCACCTGGCGTCTTGAGCAGTCGGTATTACGGTTGTTCAGGGGTGACAAACTTACGTCCTTACTGTACAAAAATGACCGATAGATCCGCATCACAAGCCTGGCGAATGTAGAAGTCTTGTCATACCCGGTTGTAGCTCCCCTCACCCACGCAGGTCAACGCCGCGCGAAGGCCCGAGATTGGACGTGATGTGGTTTTGGCGCCGATTGGGCGGTCGTGGTGGGCATCGTTGGGTGGTCGGGAGACCGGCGTCACAAAAGTGAAGCGGTGGGCCGGCTTGGCCCACCGCCTCACTATTCAGCACTAACGCAGTCACTCACAGCGTGACCGCCACACAAGGAGGTCGACTCTAGTGATTCTTCCGGAACCGGCGGTACGCAACCGTCGCCAAACCAAGGCCCAAGAGCGCCATCGAGCTGGGCTCGGGGATTACGGTCCGGTTCAGCGTAATCTGCACGAGGATGTCCTGGTAGTCCTGGTCGCCAATGTCCTGCTGCTTCGCGGCGCCATCCACGAGGTAAGTATATGGCAGGTCTTCGAAGCACAATAAATACGTGTCCGCATAAGGCGTCGTCAGGATTAGCACGTGGATTTCGTTGTCGATGGTTTGGAACTGACCATTGTTCAGGTTCGCTTCCGAGAACCAGTCGAAGTACACGTTCGGGTCCGAGGGAAGCGCGGCATGATCGTAGAACCCGATGGTGCCAAGTCCAGTCGCATCGATCGTGATGGGATCCATCACGATGGGGCCTTGGCCTACGTTCGGGTCACTGTTGTCGAACGGACCCATTATGTCGGTCATGTTCAGGGCCATCTTCGATTGCGACGGCGTGTAGTAGCCGATGGTATCCGTCAGGAAGGCTTGGCGCCACAGGGCATCGAACGAGATGGATTCCACATCGGGGTCGATTGTCATTGTCTCCCAGCCCGTCTGCAAGGCTAGAAAAGCCGCATCGTCCGCGGCTGTAAAGTTCGTGCCGTAGATGCTGTTATAGATCGTGTGAAGCTCCGGCTCACCCCCGTTCGGTGTACCGGTCACCACGACTGCAGGGGCCGAAACGCAGACAATGCTTGCGGCGGCCACCAGCGTCAACACTCTAAGGGACTGCATTGAACCTACCTCCACTTCCTGCCCCCGCACAGAGGGCCTGGCATTCGAGTCAACCCCTGGCTCGGCCAGGTACAATAACTACCGGCACTGCACGCTGCAGATGCCGTGCCAAAATTGGCTGAATGCTCACAACCGCAACTCACAAAAGAGCTTAGATCGTGATCGGACTCACCGCGTCTGTGCTCTCCCACGAACTTCGGCATCAATAGTTGTCATGAGTGACAACTAATTACTCATCCGAGAAGCAATACTGCCTCAACGAATGCAAACGAGGCGGATAATAACGCACGCTACAATTCAACCGAACCGCGACCTTGGCCTCACCTAATAGTACACATCAGTCGCTTGAATATGTCAAGTAAAAAGTCATGCCTTGCTTATTGCGCAGCCACCATTTACGGGGGTGAGGAGCTAGCGCCGATCCAGCCCATATTGTTCAATCCGGCGGCGCAACGTTTGATAGCTGATGCCGAGGTCGTCCGCGGCCCGCCGCCGGTTCCATTGGTGGCGTTCGAGGGCTTGGCGGATTTGCTCGCAATCGTCCTCTTCCGAAATAGGCTCCGGAGTTGGCGTGGGGGCGTAAATTCCTTGCGTTGTCCGCTCGCTTTTCGGGCGCATTGGCGCGGGACGGTCGCCAAGCGCAGACTTGCCGAGCGCGAGCCAACGTTTGATCGTGCTTTCGAGTTCTCGCACGTTGCCGGGCCAGGGGTGGTTTGCAAGCGAAGCCAAATCTTCCGCCGAGATGTTGAATCCGCCTTCTCCCGTGAACCTTCCGTGCTTTTGCAGGAAGTGCCGTACAAGCAACGGCACGTCCTCCTTTCGGGACGAGAGGGAGGGTACCCAGATACACACTTCGTTCAGGCGAAAGTACAGATCCGGACGGAAAGAGCCGTCGCGCGTTTTCTCTTCGAGTTCCGCGTTGGTTGCCGCGATGATCTGCACATCTACTTGGATGTGACGGCGCCCGCCGAGTTTCGTGAATTCCTTGTGCTCGATCACCTGCAGGAGTTTTGCCTGCAAGTTGGGGTGCATATCGCCGATTTCGTCGAGGAAGATGATGCCTCGGTTGGCCAGCTCGAAGCGGCCTGGCTTGGTACTGACCGCCCCGGTGAACGCCCCTTTTTCATAGCCGAATAGTTCGCTCTCGAGAAGCTGTTCGGGCAGTGCGGTGCAATTCACTTTGACAAATGGTTTGTCCGACCGGCGCGATAAGCGGTGGATTTCGCGAGCGACCATATCCTTGCCGGTGCCGCTCTCGCCCCGGATAAGGCAGTTCAGGTCGGTTTGCGCCACCTGCTTGATGATCGTCCGGAGTTCCTGAATGGCCGGACTGATTCCGATGAGGAGGGACGGATCGTTTGTACGCTTCGCGGGCGTGCCGGCGGCACGGGCCATGATTGACGGCCCGGTGTCCAGCGCGCGCGACAAGGCGGCACGGATTTCGGAAAGGCTGAAAGGCTTCGGCAAGAAATCGGCTGCGCCACGGCGCATGCACTCGATGACAAGTTGCGGGGCGGAATCAACCGCAACGCAGATGACGCGGGGCCCGCTTGGGGACTCGATGAGCATCGTGAGGACATCCTGCGTCAGCCCCGCTTCGGGCAAGAGCTCCATCACAATGCACGCGATGTTGCGGTCAGCGGCAGTGGCGAGCGCGTCCGCAACCGAGCCGACGGCCGTCACGTCGAAGCCGGATTTCTGAAGACCCCTTTCGAGCGCCCAACGAACACCGGGATCCGTGTCCACAACCAAGACAGTGCGATCATTCTCACGTCCGCCTTCGTCGCTATCGAATGGGGCAAACAGCATCAGCCGACACCTTCGCGGCGCAGGGCGGCGGTGGTGGCGTTACGCGGCAGCACAATCCGCAGCACAGACCGGCCATCTTCCGAAATCTCAGATGTCAACGTGCCGCCGCACGTATGAATGGCGCGTTCGGCCAACATGAGACCCGGATTTCCTCCGGACGCATCCGTGCCCGCAAGTGCAGGCGCGGACGAGGGCAGCAGCCCGCGCGGTCCGCCGTGGCTGATTTCGAAGGTGATATGGTCGCGGTCCATCTCGTACAACCGGAGCGCCAGCGATCCTCCCATGTCAACGTGCCGCACCGCGCCCAAGATGAGATCGAGGAAGGTCCGGGCGAGAGCGGTCCCGTTGAGCAATACGCACTCGCAGTCCGGGATGAATTCCTTCTGGACGATGACGCCGCGGCTTTGCACGGCGACCGACAGCATTTCAAGCGCCTGGTCCACGTATTCGTCCAGACGGACCGTCTCGACGGCGTTCTCGCGCAGAAGGGAGAGGCGGCGGAATTCCTGGGTCTGCCGGCGCAGCTTGTCTACGTTTTCGCCGACGATTTGCATGCCCTTCCGCTCGTCGTCGGACGTAAGGGATTCGTTAATGAAATCGGCGGCGGTCTGGATGGCCGTCAAAGGTTGTATGAAGTTTCGCGCGAGTTCAACGGCAATGTTTCCGAGACTCGCGTGGTGTGCAACATGAAACAGCAACTGCGCGCGTTCCCACTCGAACGCGAGGAAGTACGCCGCCGTGTCAAGAAACTCCTGATCGCCGGGCGTCATCTCGAATTCCGAATCGAGGAAGAATCCGACAATCGTAGTCGATCGCTTCCAGAGCGCCTGTGGGAAAACGACGGCCGTCAACGCCGTCGTGTCGAGCGTTGAATTGCGGTCCAGCCACTCCTGCATCATCATTGTCGGCTCGGCCTCGGCCATCAATGGATCGAACCCGCCGACGGTCGCGTTCGATCCCACCGACGTAAGGACATCGATCGCCATTTCCCCGGGGGGGCACGTGGCGCACATCAATTTCTGGCGCAGGCAGTCGCACAGCGCAAGCGCGCGAATGGGGACATTGTGTGTCAGTTCGGAGAACACCTGTCGAAAGAGTTGGTCTTCGGAATAGTACTGGTTGGACAGTTGGGCGAGCTTTAGCAGTCCGCGCAGGCGCGCGTTGCTCAACTCGCGCGCGGCGGCGTATTCGCGGATGTCGGCGGTGGCGGCCTCGACTTTAGCGCGCAATTGTTCCCGCTCTTCGAGCAGCAGGCGGAACAGTTCGGTCCGCTCACGCGACACGGCGTGGTGCGACAACGCACGGCCAACCGCGGCCCGCAGCGACACCGAATCGAGCGGTTTGGTCAGGTAGTCAAATGCCCCGCCGCGCATGGTCGAGATGACCGTCTCCGCGGAGGAGTCGCCCGTGAGAACGATGGTAACGAGGCAAGGGTCCTCCCCGGTGAACTCGGAGAGCAATTCGAGACCGCTCCCATCGGGGAGACCCAGGTCAATCACCGCGCAGGCAAAATGGTCCTTCTGAAACAGGGCGCGCCCCTCGGCGCAGGTAGCCGCCAACTCGCACTCGTGCCCTTCGCGCGCGAGCACGTCATGCAGGAACGTGCGCATCGGTTGGTCATCGTCGACGACGAGCAGGCGATACGCTTGGGCGTCCCCCATTTGGGTGGTTCCACCGGGCATTATTTGTCCCAAACTCTGCACATTTCCGGCCAAGAGCCCCCTCAGTTTTCTCTGTATTGTAGTGTCATTAGCACGACACGGATTCGGACTCACCGCTAAAAAAGTTGTCACGCTTGACAACCTTCCGGCGGCGTCCGTCAACCAACTATTTTACACGATCTGGCCAGCTCTTGCATAACTCTTTCATTTTGAGCATCTTCGTGCTACAATCCGCGAAATCATGCCCTTGGCATGTGATTTGCGCCTTCTGGACTACGCGGTTGGGAGGTCCGATGGACGATATCGCTAAACTCAAGTCAGTCATCGAGGAGCTACAGGACCGGCTTCGGGAGGAGGTACAGCTTCGTACCGAACTCGAACGGCGCTGCCACCTCCTCGAGAAACTGGCTTATCGCGACCCGTCCACCGGCCTGCGCACGGAGACCTACCTCCATGCCAGGGTTCGCGAGGAGATTGATCGATCCATCCGGTACCCCGCCTCGGCGACTCTGCTGACGCTGTGCGCCCCTCAGGGGGCGGACGAGTCGGTACCGAAACTGGGCGTTCGCCTCACCGGCGAACTGCGGGCCACGGATCAAGTCTTCACGCTAAGCACCCACGGACTGGCCATCCTGCTCGTGGAGACGCCGGAAGATGGCGCCCGCAGGGCGCTGGACCGGCTGCAGGCCGATATCGAGCAGTTTATCCGCGGTTACGGCTTCACCGTAACCACCTTCCCCGTAGACGCAAATCAGGCTGAAGACTTTCTCAATCTGGCATTAGAGCGCCATGAGAAGGTGGCGCAGCAATTGCGCCCGGAGCCGGCCGGCGCATTCGCCTCCGCCCGCGTCCACTAACGCTCCCGAACCATCTTACCGGAACACGTCCGCGAAAAACGCCTTCATGTCGTTCCACGACTTTTCGGCGGCGGCGGCCTGATACTTCGCGCCATTCAGGTTGTGCCGGTCCACGTCCGGATTCGTGAAACTGTGGACCGCCCCTGGGTACGCGACAAACGTGTACTTCACCTTTGCGTCGTCCATTTCCTTCTTGAACGCGGCAACCTCAGCCGCAGGCACAAAGGGGTCGTCCGCGCCGTGGCAGACCAGCACGGCGCCTTTAATGTTCTTCGCGTCCGCCGCGTTTGGTGTGCCGAGCGCACCGTGGAAACTCACGACGCCCCTCACCGGCGCGCCGCTCCGCGCGATCTCGAGCGCCGTCGTCCCGCCGAAACAATAGCCAATGGCGCCAAGTTTCGAGGGATTAGTAAACTTGAACTTTGCGAGCGTATCGAGCGCGGCCTGCGCGCGTGCTCGGAGCGCGGGGCGATCCCCTTTCAGCGCGCCGGACAACTTGCCCGCCACTTGAGGGTCATCGGTCGTGACGCCCTTGCCATACATGTCCGCAGCGAACGCGACGTATCCCATTTCCGCCAGTTTCTTCGTGGAATTCTTCGCGTGATCGTTCAAACCCCACCATTCGTGCACCACGAGCACTCCGGGCCGCTTCGCGCTCGATGAATCGTCGTACGCGATCATGCCTTCGAGTACGGCGTCGTGGTCCTTGTACTGAATCATTTCGGTCTTGATTGCCGCGCCCGCCGAAAACGCCGCGCATACACACAAAAGGCACGTGGACTTGAACATGGGAGGAACTCCTCGCGGATATGGATTCGATCGCAGCGAATTGAGCGTAGCTCGGACGCCATCACAATTCAATGCGCGGGGGTAGGCAGGGAATCGTCAGGGGCGAAATGGGGGGAGCGCATTTGACCCGGCTGGCTCCATTTATGAATTCGAGAATGCGATGTCGGCAGTCTCGCCCGAGCGTATTTCCACAAGTTGTTGTCGCATTTCTCGATTCACGCCAGTCCTCTTAAGCATCAACACGGTATATCTGCCAGGTTCCAGTGCGCCAAAGCGAATCGGTTCAAGTACCCTGGTGGATGCGCTTGCCACCCATCCGGCGTGACTCTGGTCGGGGTCCTTCAAGAAATCCTGCTCTCCCGAATAGACATTAACGATCACGCTACTGTCGTCATCATTGTTGACAAAAGAGGATACGTCGCAGACTAATGCCGAGTCGGAGCCAAAGACGATGTCCTGCTGGACATACTCCTGTTCCCCGATCTGTACATCAACGCTCCGCGACACAGAAAGTTCGCCTTCACGCGAGATGCGAGCTGAAATGGTCAGTGTCCCTGCGGCAACGTCCTCTATCTCAAAGTATCCCTCGCCGTTTTCGAAAACGTCATACCTCATTATTTCGTCGCCTGCCATTACGTTTGCCTCGACGGATACACGATTGGGCCGCGTCACGTCGCCGATGACGTGTCCCGTAACCTTGCTCCTTCCGCGCAAGAGCGCAAAGTTGACGGTCGTCTCTTTTCCGGCGGCAACTTCGACATACTTGGAAACCGTTACTGGGTACCCTGCGTTCAACATGTTCAATCCTTGGGCGAATACTCTGACCCTGCCACCGCGGACTTTTTCCACGGTGTAGAATCCGTCGCGATCGGTCCTAACGTTTCTCGACCCGTCAGCGGAGACTAGGGCATTCGACACCGGTCTCCCGTTCGACGTAACGTGCCCGTTCACCACACCATAACCCGTTAGCCGAATGACCGTATTGGGTACTACGCCGCGAACAACCGTGAGTTTCGCGCGGCCTTTACCTTCAACAGGATGAATAGCATCGATAATCAACGTACCTTCAACGACACCCCCAAAACTGAAGCGGCCGCCGGCATCCGACCTCAACGATTCCTCGGTTGCAACTTCGTCGAAATTGCTGGGATCGCCGTAGGGATATACTTTGGCGCCGGCCACTGGGATGCCGGACGCTGACAGCACGGTACCCTCCACACGACTGCCCTCTTCAACCACAATTTCGAGCGGTGCGATTTCTTCGCCAGCAACAATATTCAATTCGGCAAAGCCCGGTAGGGTATCGTCCCCTTTGGCAAACACTGTCATTGGTCCTTCGCGTTTGCAGAACACTTCGAATCGGCCCTCGGGGTGTTCTCCAAGTACAACATCCTCGTCGTACCGCAGGTACGCTGCCATGTCCACCATGAGCACCTTCGGACCGCCTGTCGTGACACGGAATTTCGTAACGGGTTGACGCGTTCCCGCATGCACCACGCGGCCCGTGATCTTGACCGCGTACGGCAACGTAAAGTTCACGTTTTGCGAACCCGTCATTACATCCTGGCGCCGGGCCCACATGTGCTTGGGTGTGGGCCGCGGTCTATCTGAAAACCTAAAGTGGTCGGGAGGTGTCACCGATACGTCGTAAGTGCCCTCAGGGATCTCGCTGATTACATACTGGCCCGCCAGGTCGGTTGACGCGTAACACTGACGGACGCTTTCGACGCGTACATGCGCCCCCGCGATTGGCGTGCCGTCCTCCGCGGTTACCGTGCCGGAAATGGAGGACCCCATATCTCCCGCGACGATGCGTATGCCAAAGACGTGTTGGCCATCCGCAATCTCTACAATCCCCCGGCTTGCCCGCTCGGGTCCCGTCATGTCGGGCCGGCTCAGACGCAGGTCGTAGTTCGCGGCAGGCAGTCGTTCCAATCGAAATTGACCGTGCGCGTCTGTCTCCGCGTTGGGACGTTCGTATTCACTGAGCGCAAGACTGGCCACGCCGTACACCGTCACGCCGGCTTGCGGCGCGCCATAGATATTGACTACGACGCCGGAAATGGAACCGCTGCCATCGAGCGGCTTAGGAAACACAACGACATTGTTCTTCGTTGAGATAGGCATGTTCGCTGCGACACTCGTGGGCTTCTGAGGTTCCGGCGTTTGCGACGAAGTCTGTGCGATCGTCTCTTGTTGCTGTTTGGGCGATGTTTCGTGTCGCAGGCGAGGGAGCGTGACGCTGAACGCGATCAGCGCGGCGACCGCGCCTGCGCCGACGATTGCTTTCTGTGTGGTAGTCACGATGAGCGCTCCTTTAACCAGCGTCGCTGCGGTTGCAGTCCCCAGCACGCCGCCTGCTGGCGTAATCCCGCCAATCGCGATCTTCGCGATGGTGTACCCGAGTGCGTCGGGTACTTGGATCGGCTGTTGCCGGATAGTTTCGAGCATTGACATGAGCGACACAGCCGGATACGAATGGCCCTGTTGTTTCAATTCGTCCCGAATGCGCTCGATTGCTCGCCCAATGCGGTGCGTCACCGCGGAGCGCGTGACGCCCAGCGACGCGGCAACCGCGTCGTGGGTTTCGCCGAGGAAGAAATGCGCGACGAGCGGCGCACGAAGTTCGACGGGCAGGTTTTGGATGAGTTCGTCGATACACGCATAGACGTCGTCGTGTACGGGTGCGGCCACGATTGCCACGGTGCGCGCGGCTTCGAGTTCGCGGCGCGCGCGCCGATTACTCGCGCGAATCGCGTTGAGGGCTTTATTCGTCGCGACCCGGTGCAGCCAGGGACCGATGTGGTCGGGAACGCGTTGCCGAACACCCGCCAGAGCCTCGAAACACTCCTGCGCCACGTCTTCCGCGTCCGCGGCGTTGCGCAGGATACGCAGGCAGGTCGCGTACACCATGGGAAGATACTTTTGCGCGAGTTCCCGAAACGCCTCGGCGTCACGCGTATCGATCCATCGGCGAAGTAGGACCGCGTCCACCGTTTGAAGTCTCCGTGCACCGTGACACAATTCTATCGGATGGACACCGAACGCGCCGAAAAGGTGAACGCGGACTCGTCACGGGGCAGTGCGCGCCCGGACTACACCTCGAATTCGCGCATGGCCCTGGGCGGACCGAGGATTTCGCTGAGGATGATGCCGCGGCGCAAATCATCGGGCGATGTGAGCCAGCGGCCACGGCGGCGCGCTGGGAGTACGCGCGACTCTTCGCGCTTCGCGCGCGGGAACGGCGTAGTCGGGCCTTCGTCGGGATCCATGAAACGCTGCGCTGGACGCGGTTGCTGCCGTCGCGGCATGGGCGCGGGGCGTTGCTGCGGCACTTGCATTTGGCGCGGCATGGCGCCTTCGGCCTGTTGCGGCACCATGCGCGGCGGTTGCGGTCGCGGGGCCTGACGCGGC